>NZ_JCBDGX010000100.1:0-29762 GCF_059834345.1 Vibrio sp. R11-SG3-ISO3-SZ | reverse complement strand
ATTTACGCTTACTACAAAAACGATGACTTGGCGCTCGGTTTGGCGACCATAGAGCGCTTTACGCGTTTGAACCCAACCCATGAGAAATTGGACTGGGTCCTCTACATGCGCGGACTCTCTCACATGGCGCAAGATCGCAACTTTATGCATGATCTGCTCAATATCGATCGTAGTGACCGAGATCCTGAGCCGGTGAAAAAAGCATTCGCAGACTTTAAGCGTCTTCTTGAGCGTTACCCAAACAGCCCATACGCAGCAGACTCTCAAAAACGCATGTACGCGCTCAAAAATCGCCTCGCCAACTACGATTTAGCGACCGCGGATTTCTACCTTCGCCGCGAGGCATGGATTGCCGCCATCAACCGTACCCAAGAGTTGCAGCGTACTTATCCTGATACTGAAGCCGCTCGCAAATCATTGCAGATTCAGCTTGAAGCCTATCAACAACTCGGATTAGAGGATGCCGTGAAGCGAACTGAGGCGCTAATCGAGCTCAATCCGGATTCTTAAGCCATCCGTTCTCTTCTCTACTCGCCGCGCAACTTGCGCGGCGTTTTTGTTTCTTCAAACCACAGTTTTTCCTTCAGATTACATAGTGAGAGCAAGCAAAGTGAATGAGAAGAATACGATGATGGGTACGCTGGCTGTCGTCAGAGGTGTATCAGGAAAATCGAGAGAAGAAGAGAAAGGGAGCGCGATGTCACACTATTGATGCGATTAAAATGCAACCAATGATTTATTTTGACCGTAAACCGTCCCTAAAAAGCGGATGATTTTTAGCGTGTTTCCTCTTCCAATCTAATGAGTTTTTATGGTTAAACAAGCTTTTTTGAGCGGTGATGAATCGACTCTTTGAGTTAGATCACGTTTGAATTTAATCCAAAAAATAGCCTACACAATAGTGATTTAGATCACTTTATTTATACCTGCGGTGAGTAATCTGGAGTTAACCCATGAGGGATGACACAGAGGAAAGCATCTATGAAAGTAAACATCACTGGTAAAAACATCGACATCACCTCTGCAATCCGCAATCACATTGAGAGCAAGTTCCAGAAGCTAGAAAAATGGCAAGTAGACATTATCGGTTGCCAAGCCACCTTTAGTGAAGAACCGAATAAACAGAAAAAATTCGAGGCTATCATCACGGTTCCTAAAGGCCAACTTATCGCTTCTGCTACCCATGAAGATTTGTACGCTGCCGTTAACGAGGTAGAACAGAAATTAGAACGACAGCTTAATAAACTCCGCCACAAACCTGAGGCACGTCGTACGGACAAGCCACAACTGGAAGAAGTCGAAGAGTAATCAGCAGACTGAGAAGATTTGAGAATAGCGCCCGGCGGGCGCTATTTTTTTGCTTGACGCTCCATACTCCGTTGCTTATTGTGGTTGAACATTCATTTGGAATCGACTTTTATGCACCGTTCACCACTGTTCTTTTTTGACTTGTTTTTTCTCCACTAGACTGGAGGCTCGCTCGTTTTTAAAAACAAGTCAAAAACGAACAGAAAGCCTCCCATCGGGAGGCTTTTTTTATAAGGAATACTAGGATGACTGAACAAAAATACTCACTTGATGACATTCGTTTACGCTTAAACGAACTCGACGACCAACTGCTTAAACTCCTTTCTGAACGCCGTGAGATGAGCATTGAGGTTGCGAAGAGTAAAGTTCAAACATCCAAACCAGTGCGTGACGCCGTACGCGAGCAGCAGTTGCTGGTTAAGCTCATCAATAATGGCAAAGAGAAGTATCAGCTCGATGCGCAATACATCACCAAACTGTTTCACACCATCATTGAAGACTCTGTACTCCTCCAGCAATCGTATCTACAAAACCTCGCTAACCCAGAACTGAGCCGCAAACCGTTGGCTCGGGTTGCTTTTCTTGGTGCCAAGGGCTCCTACTCCCACCTCGCGAGCCGAGAATACTTCAGCCGTAAAAACACTGAGTTAATTGAATTAAACTGCGATCACTTTAAAGAAGTGGCAAACACTGTGGAGTCCGGTCATGCAGACTATGGCGTACTTCCGATTGAAAACACCAGTTCAGGCTCTATCAATGAGGTGTATGACTTACTACAACACACCACTCTCTATATTGTCGGTGAGCTGACATTACCGATTGAGCACTGCTTGGTGGCCACGCAGGACATCCGCTTAGAAGAGATCAAAACCTTGTACTCTCACCCACAGCCCCACCAGCAATGCAGCGAGTTTTTGAGCCGTCTGAAAGGCGTTAAGCTAGAGTCTTGCGCGAGCACGGCCGATGCGATGCAAAAAGTTCAAGAAATGAACCGACGCGACGTCGCTGCCATCGGGAATGCTTCGAGCGGTAAGTTGTATGGCCTTCAAGCAATTCAAGGCAACATTGCCAATCAAACCGAGAACCACACTCGCTTTATCGTTGTTGCGCGTAAGCCTGTCGAAGTGTCGGCGCAAATTCCGGCAAAAACCACTTTGATCATGTCCACGTCTCAGCAAGCGGGCTCCCTGGTGGAAACCCTACTAGTGCTGCAACGCTACGGCATCAACATGAACAAATTGGAATCAAGGCCTATCATGGGCAACCCTTGGGAGGAGATGTTCTACGTCGATCTCGAGGCGCATCTGGACTCTCAAGAAATGCAGCAAGCCCTGAACGAACTCACTCGGATTACCAAACATCTTAAAGTGTTGGGCTGCTATCCGAGTGAAAATGTCAAACCTACACAAGTGAAATTGCTGTAACTTTGTCACAGCCTAATCAATAAATTGACGATTAAAGCTGACACCTAGTGCAAATGCTCATACTATGAGCACATTAAGTTGCATAGCAAGGTGTCAGCACGCGCTGACTTTCATTCATCAACTCAATAAAGTCAGTTATGAGGCTCGCTCTTTATTCATTCATTGCTCCGCTCTTTTGTAGCGCCATTACGTACGCCAATCCACTCAATCTCTACATGTGGGAGGACACCTTGTCCCCGAACGTGATTGACCAATGGCAACAACAAAGCTCTACCCCGCTGCGCCTTGACCATTTTGACAATGACGACAAACGCAGTTTATTAATGCTCCGCACAGACCAGTTGCCGTTTGATGTTGTCGTACTTGATAACGTCTCTGCGCAAATCTATGGTCGCCTCAACATGTTTGAGGACCTAGCTGACCTCCCCAACCGTCAACATAATGCGGCGAAATGGAATCAAGTCTGCGGCCCCCATGCCGTTCCTTACTTTTGGGGGACGGTGGGCATTGCATTTCGGCACTCGGCGGTGGACCATCCTCCCGCAACATGGCATGACTTCGTCTACCCGCCCCAAGAGCACGAAGGTAAGATCGGCATGATCAACGACAGCATCGAAAGCTTTCTTCCGCTGTTTTATGCGCTTGGTCTCTCTCCGATCGAAGACAACCCGGACACATTACAAAAGGCATACCCACAGTTAATTGAATTTAGTGACCGAGTGCTGACCTTTGAGTACATCCTCAGCTATATCCGTAGCCAAGCGGATGCTAACGCACTGGACATGGCGCTAGCCTACAGCGGAGATCAATATTCTCTCAATCGATTCTACGGTGAAGGGAAATGGGGCTTTGTGATCCCTGAAGGACAGCTGTTCATTTGGGTCGACTGTCTGGCGATTCCGAAAAGCAGCACCAACAAAGACGCCGCCAAAGCCTTTGTGAATTTCCTGATGGATCCCAATATTGCTGCAATAAATGCAACAGATATTAAAGCTGCAACGCCCAACTTAAGTGCATTGAAACTGTTGCCAGAATGGTACATAAATGATGCATCATTATTTCCAGAATCAAGCAGGGTCGACGGGGCGCTGATCGACAGCGAGCTCACCGCGGCCAACATAAGCCTAAGGGCAAAAATTATTAATAGTATTCTCAAACGTCATGAAGCTCAGCACTAGAGTCCTACTGCTGGTTGCCCCCGTGGTGCTGATGAGCGCGGCGCTATCTAGCTATAGCATCTACATCAACCAAAAAGATGCGTTAATTAAACGTGAGAACAGTTATCTGCAACTCACGATGGAAAAGCTCGCCGGTCACTTTCGTCAATCCGTTGCATTACTCAACAGCTACTCACTTTCATTGACCAAAAGCGACATCATCCGTTACTACCTGACCCAGCCCGAAAACCCCTATCGAGAAATGAATCTGATCAGCAATTTGCAGCTATCCGTCAAGCAGCTGCAAACCAGCGACGATGATTCGATTGCCGTCGCGATTCTCGATAGCGAACAAAACGTGGAGTTCTATTCGGACAACCAATCCGACCCGTTCACAACGCTCGATGACAACGTGCGCGACTATGTTAAGCAGACCTACCACAATACCGGCCAAACGCGCCATCTAGGATTTGCAAAAAACTTCCAAGGCCAAAGCATTCTGATTCGTTATGATGTGCTCGACCAAAGCACCCTCAATGTGCCGCTGAGTTATAACAAGGAGCGGGTGTTTTTTGTCGTGGTGGCTTTGACACTCGACAAATATGATCAGCTCAAACACATCATCGAATTTGATAACGACAGCAGCATTTTCTATGCCCCCGAGCCCATTTTTAAGTCTGGTTTAACCCAGTCGGTCGAGCTTAAACATGGCTTGTTCGCCGTGCTTGACCCAGCGCACTATCTACTGACCGAAAAATTGGCCAAAATCGAACATAAGCTACTGCTCTCGTTTGGTGCGTCCTCTTTGGTTACCGTGCTGATCTTACTGTTTTTACTTTATCGACATGTCATTCGTCCTATCACCCGCCTAGATCACCAATTGCAAGAGGTGGAGCAACACAAGCGACACAACATCGACAGGTTGGGCAGTGACAACGAAATTGGTCGCTTGTCGATGCGTTTTTACGACATGTATCGTGAGCTTGATTCGAGCTATCAAAAAACCAAGGCGATGGCAGAGAACGATCATTTAACTCAGTTGGCCAACCGCTACCAATTTCAGATGTGCGTTGAACGCAGCCTTTCCAATACTCTGGCCGTCACTCACGCATGGATTCTTTACATAGACCTCGATAACTTCAAGTACGTCAATGACAAGTACGGCCATCACATCGGCGATACGCTACTGGTCAATTTCGCCCAGCACCTGAAAACGCTGTGCGACCAACTGGAAAGCAATTTTGGCGTCAAGTCCCTCGCCTCTCGCCTTTCTGGTGATGAATTTGCCATATTTATTGCCGCTGGCAGACGAGGCGATTACGCGACCTACATCGCCAACGCGATTTTGCAACCGATTCAAAGCCATACTCACTCCCCTTTGGGCTCTTTCCCAATCACGGCCAGTATTGGTATCGCCTCCTACCCCGATGATGGTAAAGACTTGGCCAAGTTACTCTCCAATGCCGACACGGCCATGTATCAAGCCAAACGAGCCGGCAAAAACCAAGTGGCACCTTACTCGAAAGCGCTCGATGACGTGGTACGACGCAAAGAGAAAATTGAGCGCGCGCTGCGCAGTGGTGAGTACGACAAAGAGTTCACTTTGCTCTATCAGCCCTATTACAATCGCGATGGCAGTGAAATTCGCGGGGTCGAAGCGCTGCTGCGCTGGGAATCGCCTAAGTTGGGGCGGGTCGAACCCAGTGAGTTTATTCCAATCTCTGAGCAAACCGGCCTATTTGGCAGTATTGATCGTTGGGTGATTGAAGAAGCTTTCAAAGACTTTGCCGATATTCAGAGTAGCTTTGACGGCCCGGTTCAAGTCTCTATAAACCTGTCGTCAGCAGAACTCGACTCGTTACAACTCGCCCAGTTTATTCAGACAATGAGCGATAAGTATCACGTGATTCCTAGCTTGATCGATTTTGAAATTACCGAGACCTTTGCCTCAGACTCCCAGAGCTATCTACTGCTTCATGAGTTGTCAATTATGGGCTTTAAGCTCGCCATTGATGACTTTGGCTCTGGCTATACCTCCATCGTTCAACTGGTCGAGTACCCAGTGCAAAAGATCAAGCTTGATAAAGAGTTCTTAGCCACGCTAGTCAAAACCGATAACCGTAAAGTGATCAAACCCTTGGTTGATCTTTGCCACTCACAATCTATGATAGTCACCGCTGAGGGCATTGAGACGCAAGAGGATCACGAGTGGCTAGCCAGTTATGAATGTGACTATATGCAAGGCTATTACTTGTCTCCGCCTTTGACCTTAGCGCAGCTCAGCCTAATCCACTTAGCACCAGAAGAGGTTATTGATGACCGTGAAGAAGGTTATTGTCGCTTCGCTTAACCCGGCGAAGATCAACGCGGTAAAAAGTGCGTTTCTTGCCTCGTTTCCAAACCAATCGTTTGAATTCTCTGGCGTTAGCGTGCCAAGCGGCGTCGCTGACCAACCGATGAGCAATCAAGAGACGTACCAAGGTGCTCGCCAACGTGTGACCAACGCCAAGCAGGCAGTAGCAGATGCGGATTTCTATGTTGGGCTAGAAGCCGGTATTGAAGGACAAGTGACCTTTGCATGGATGGTGATTGAGTCTCAACAACAACGCGGCGAATCGCGTTCAGCGAGCTTGATGTTGCCACCGGTGGTCCTTGACAAGCTCAAAGACGCCAATGAACTTGGCGATGTGATGGATGAGGTCTTTGGCACTGAAAACATTAAGCAAAAAGGCGGCGCTATCAGCCTACTGACCCACGATTTGTTGACGCGCAGCTCCGTGTACCATCAAGCGCTTGTTTTGGCGCTCATCCCATTTATGAATCCAGACCTCTTCCCAGTGAGTGGTAGGGAGTCTTAATCGGTCTCACCGCGCTCGAGCAGAGCCGCTAACGCGGCTTTATCTTGCGCGGATTTGGATTTGAGTTCATTCGAGCCGCGCGTGATGGTAGCTACCCCTACCCCCAGCATCTGACTGATTTGACGCTGTGACAATTCCCCCTTCAGTAACTCACGGAAAATATTGACCCGCGCGACCAACGCTTCCCTTTCATCGGGCGTCAGCAGCATCGTCAGTAGCATCTCATGCTGATGAGACTCACTGCTTTTGGCGACAAGGTCTAGGATCTGTTGCCACTCTTTGTACTCTGGTTCCATTGCGTTTACTTCAGTACGACCATTGATAGCGTCAATATTCCCAAGCTTTACCTTTGGATTCAAGCGTCACGGTCTCAGTACTTCGCTTGCAGCTCTTTTTGGCTCAAAAAGTGTCCGTCCTCACCCAACACTTCACGATAGTAAGTTTCAAACATCAAAATATTTTGCACATAGCCGCGCGTTTCCTTAAAGGGGATCGCTTCAATAAAAGCGAACACGTCCAGCTTACCGTCACTGCGCTCACGCCATGTTTTGACTCGATTCGGCCCCGCATTATACGCCGCAAACGCCAGAATGCGGTTATGGTCGTAATCGTCAAGCAGCCCTTTTAGGTAATGGCTGCCGATTTCGATGTTTTTGCCCACTTCGTACAGATCCGCACTGCCTTGATAAGTTAACTGATATTTTCTCGCCGTGTATTTGGCCGTGGACGGCATGATCTGCATAATGCCGCGTGCACCGACCGGCGAACGGGCCTCAACATCCATCGCACTCTCTTGGCGGGCCAGTGACATTAGGGTGATAGGATCAATGTTGTGCTTATCGCCATAGAAGTTAAACCACCAGCGATGCGCAATCGGGAAACGAATTTCTAGGTTATCCCACATTTTGGCCTGAATACTGGCAGTAACGGTCAAATGGTGCCAACCTTTGAACGATGCATAAGCGGCCAGCATCTCTCGCTGCGATTTATTGACCCGCCCAAGCAGCCATCGCCACTCACTTTTGGCCGCGGTAATTTTATCGCGATCAATCAACTCCTCGATCCGCACGAGAGTCGTCTCAAACGGCTCAACCAGCTCGGGCGCCAATGTAATGGTGGAGGTGGGATAGACAATCGAACGCTGAAGCGCTTGCGCGGCTGCCACGCTGTAGAAGTTTCGCTGACCAACAATAGCCTCTAAACGCTGATTCGCTTGGCTCATTTGACCGGCGGCCATTTCCGCTCTCGCGCGCCAATATTGCCAGCGGAGGGTCTCTTGATAACTCACAGGTAGTGCATCAAGCCAACGACTGACCGCTGGCCAGTCATCTTCACCTATCGCCAAACGGATGCGCCGCTCGAGCAAAGAGAGGTTAGCACTGTGCGCTATCACATCATCACGCCACGCGATCAGCTCCGGCTCGTCACGATTCATCAAACGAAAAGCAATAAAATCGGCCAAATTCTGCTGAGATTCGGTGGGTAGCGACACTGCCGCTATCACGTCACTGTACTCTTGCTGCGCTTTGACAACGTCACGACGCGCGAGCTTTTTCATGCCGCTACTAACTAACTGATGATAAAACGGTTCATCAGGAAACTGCGCTGCCGCCTTTGCCAAGGTTGCGGGATCGCGAAACAGCGATTGCGCTCGTTGTCCTGCTATTTTGGCTTGCTCACTCTCAAGTTGCTTGACCAAGTAGTTGAGTAAGCTGCCATTTCCAGAGTCAAACACGAGTAATACCCGATCGAGCACATCACGATCACTGCGTTGGCCATGCGTATCCCAAGCGGCAAAAAGCGGGTCACACGCATCCGCAATACTTGAACCGGATCGCCATAGCGTTTTCGCGCCTTGCCATGCTAACGCTTTGTTGCCTGTTTGGTAATGAGCCCAGTAATAGTGACACTGATAACTCTCGCCTCTCGGCAGCGCTGTCTGAAATTCAAGAAAGCGCTGCCATTGGTTATCTTTGGCTAATGCGTCCAAATACGGTGCGCTAATACGCCCAGAAAAAGGCAGCGTTTTATAGCGCTCAATAAACTGACTCACCTCTGTGGAGGAGCGATTTCCAATGTTGACTAAGAAAGCGCGATAATCGACGTAGGGCGTTAAGGGATAGTCGGCGATGTCGGGCCTTAGAGCCTGATAATCATCAACCTTTTTCTCATCGAGCAAATCTTGTGCTTGATCGTACAACGCTCGCTGAGTAGCGAGGTCGGCTACCGCTGAAGTAGCATAAGTGGCGCTGCCCACAACCGCACAAAACCAGACCGCGGTTCGAGAAAAGTAGGACAACAAACGGGAATCTCTCAGCGTCATAAAGCCTCATCCTTGAAGGGAAAACCTCTCTCTAATTAACTCGATCCTCCCCCCTGCTGTAAAGAGCTCAGATGTAAATAATAATAAATTCACACAATAGTGACATTGAGTGGCAAGGCTTGACTGACGTTGAACCGATTTCCTCCCTCTCGGGAGTAACAAAACGCGTTCGCTTGGTATAAAATGACGAGTTACGTAGATTGAATAGTTAGGAACGATCGGCAATGGCTGAATACGTATATACCATGTCGCGCGTGAGCAAAGTGGTGCCACCAAAGCGACAAATTCTTAAAGACATCTCTCTGAGCTTTTTCCCAGGCGCAAAAATCGGTGTTTTGGGCCTCAATGGTGCAGGTAAGTCGACCCTACTGCGCATCATGGCGGGTATTGATACCGACATCGATGGTGAAGCGCGTCCACAACCGGGCCTGAATGTCGGCTACCTGCCGCAGGAACCTGTGCTCGATGAATCGAAAACGGTACGTGAAATCGTCGAAGAGGCGGTATCTGATGTCGCTGGCGCAATGAAGCGTCTGGACGAAGTCTACGCGGCTTACGCAGAACCCGATGCGGATTTCGATGCCCTTGCAAAAGAGCAAGGTGAGCTAGAAGCGCTGATTCAAGCCAAAGAAGGCCACAACCTCGAAAACGCGCTAGAGCGCGCCGCGGATGCTCTGCGCCTGCCTGAGTGGGATCAAAAAATTGCCCACCTATCGGGTGGTGAGCGCCGCCGTGTGGCGATTTGTCGCCTACTTCTTTCTAAGCCAGATATGCTGCTGCTCGACGAACCGACCAACCACTTGGATGCCGAATCCGTCGCGTGGCTAGAACGTTTCCTTGTTGATTACACTGGCACCGTTGTGGCTATTACCCACGACCGTTACTTCCTCGACAACGCCGCAGGTTGGATCCTTGAATTGGACCGTGGTGAAGGCATTCCATGGCAAGGTAACTACACCTCATGGCTAGAGCAAAAAGATGCGCGTCTGCAACAAGAAGCGTCACAAGAGAAAGCACGTCAAAAGACCATTGAAAAAGAGCTGGAGTGGGTTCGTCAAAACCCGAAAGGTCGTCAATCGAAGTCTAAGGCGCGTATGGCTCGCTTTGAAGAGCTGCAAAGCGGCGATCGTCAAAAGCGTAACGAAACCAACGAGCTGTTTATTCCACCAGGTGAGCGTCTTGGCGACAAGGTGATTGAAGTCTCTAACCTGAGCAAGTCGTTCGACGGCCGCGTATTGATTGATGACCTGTCGTTCAGCATGCCAAAAGGGGCGATTGTCGGCATCATCGGTGCCAACGGTGCGGGTAAATCAACGCTATTCAAGATGCTGAGTGGTGCAGAACAACCGGATTCAGGCACTATCGAAATGGGTGAAACCGTCAAGTTGGCATCCGTCGATCAGTTCCGTGACTCGATGGACGATTCAAAAACCGTCTACCAAGAGATTTCGGAAGGCGCGGACATCATCAAGATCAACAACTTCGAAATCCCTGCTCGCGCGTACTGCTCTCGCTTTAACTTTAAAGGCAGCGATCAGCAGAAAGTGATTGGCGAGTTGTCGGGTGGTGAGCGTAACCGTGTCCACTTAGCGAAACTGCTTAAAGCGGGCGGCAACGTGTTGCTTCTCGATGAGCCAACCAACGACCTCGACGTGGAAACCCTACGAGCATTGGAAGAAGCGCTGCTTGAATTCCCTGGCTGTGCCATGGTGATCTCGCACGACCGTTGGTTCCTTGACCGTATCGCTACGCACATCATTGATTACCGTGATGAAGGCCAAGTGAACTTCTACGAAGGCAACTACACGGAATACATGGAATGGCTGAAAAAGACCTTGGGGCCTGAAGCAGCCGAACCACACCGTATCAAGTACAAGCGTATCGCCAAGTAATCGATTACCGCTTGATCTTTACCCAAAGGCCGCTAAGATTAGCGGCCTTTCATATTGAGGACGATAGCGACTCACTGATGGTTCGCGCCATCTCAGAGCATTGGGCCTGATGGGCAAAATATTCTGTTGAGTAGGTCAACAATGAGAAGGGTCGAGGGTTTGTCTTTATCGCTTGTCTGCTAGACTCAACACATAGTCATGGGAGAAGCAACAGATGAAAGAACGTCGCCGATTTTCACGGGTGGTTTATCAAGCCCCTGCCGTGTTAGTTCAAGGATCGCATCGTATTGACGCATCAATTCGTGATCTTTCTTTGCACGGTGTATTACTCGCATGTGATGCTGCCTCGACGCTGAGCCGCGAAGAGGACGTCAATGTACAATTTTCACTTCCAGGGAGTGATGTCGAGATTCAACTTGTCGCCAAGGTGGTTGGACTCAATAACAATATCATCCGTCTTGCGATCGATCATATTGATATTGAGAGTATCGGACACCTAAAACGCCTGGTCGAACTCAATGTTGGGGATGACGATCTTCTCCATAGGGATATTGAACATTTATCCGATTTAGGTGAAGAAGCCTAATAGAACCCATATGTCGAACAAAATTACTATTTCGATACCAGCGCCGGCTGGTATTTCGCGTTTTTACCTATCTCGTCGTGCTGTCGCGACCACATTGGCCCTAGCGGTTGTAGGTGTCATGGCCGCAGGCACTGGTGTATACACCTACTGGCAAACAAGCCAAAGCGAGCAAGCGGCGCTCACGCAAGCACTGGCAGCAGTGAGTGAAGAAAAGCGTCAACTCGAGCAGCTTTACAGCCAGCAGCAAGACGAAACCCATCAGTTGGTGCAAGAGCTTGAAGCGAAGAAGACTCAGATTAGCGTATTGGGTCGACGCGTGTACGATGTGGAAGCGGTGCTCGGTTTGGTTGATGACAATCAAGAAACACCACTGGAAGAAGTCCCACTGGAAAGCCGTATTGATGCTGCAGCAATAGACTCTGCGGTGCGTGCGACGATGTTTCGTCTGATCCCCAATGACTCACCGATGGAGTACCTGCGTGTCTCCTCATCTTACGGGAGGCGCACAAACCCCATTACAGGGCAGCGCCATACACACACCGGGATAGATCTCACCTGCAAACCTGGTCAGCCTATCTATTCACCGGCCGATGGTGTGGTAGAAACCGTGCGACCGAGCAACAAAGGGTTTGGTAACTTCCTCACCTTACGTCACTCGTTTGGCTTTATGAGCTCCTACGCGCACCTTGCCAAGTTTAAAGTACGCAGCGGTCAGTTTGTCAGCAAAGGCGAGCAGATCGCCACTTGTGGCAATTCTGGCAACTCAACGGGTCCTCATTTGCACTACGAGATCCGCTTTTTAGGGCGAGCGCTCAACCCGCAATACACCATGGATTGGACCCCGGACAACTTCCACTACTTGTTTGAAAAAGAGAACAAAGTGAAGTGGGCTCCGCTGGTACAGTTGATTGATAACACCGTCAGACTGCAAGTGAGCTTGACGCAAAGCCCGTACGTTGATGACTCGGTCAATACCGTAAAAGCGGACGACTCGGAACCTGAGCACACCAGCGTGCAATAAGTACATGGGTGGTCGATGTGCAGATAAATGCAACGCGATCAAAAAAAGCTGCCTAGGCAGCTTTTTTTATAACAAGAATGTAGCTCAGCCACGATGAATCGCATCGTTCGCTTGCTTAAGTAGATTTTGGCTCTCATTCATAAACTGCTGAGAATGGTCTCCAAACCACTCGCTCACTTTGTTAAAACTGTCGACAAACGCTTGTTTGTCCTTACCTTCCAAAATTTCTAATGCCTCACCGAAACTGCGATGGAAGCGCTTAATCATCTCAATATTCTCTTGCGAAGAGAGGATGATGTCGCCATAGAGGTTGGGATCTTGCGCAAACAATCGCCCAACCATGGCCAACTCCAAACGGTAAATCGGCGAGCTCAGCGTCAGTAGCTTGTCCAAATTCGGATTTTCTCGGCTAAGGTGTAGGCCATAGGCAAACGAAGTAAAGTGGCGCAAAGCTTGGATCAGGGTCATGCCTTGATCGTGCTCTTTGGCATCAATTTGGCACAAACTCGCGCCCCAAATTGAAAATTGCTTGAGCAGCCACTGATACTGCTCTTCACCACGACCATCACAATAGACAATGACCTGCTTGGCTAAACTCGGCACATCAGGACCAAACATCGGATGCAAACCGACGACAGGGCCAGAGTGAATCGCCATCATTGCTTGCAGCGGCTTAGACTTAATCGAGGTGAGATCGCACAAAATACAGTCATGGGGCAGATTACCCAGTTTATCAATCACCCCTTGAGTGAGATGAATCGGCACTGTCACGACCACCATGCCCGCGTTGTGGAGGATCTCGTCCGCATTCGGCCAATCTTGACTGCCAAGCACTTTGACTTGATAGCCCGACAAGGTAAACATGCGGCCAAACAGACGACCAAGCTGACCGTTACCACCAACGATCACCACCGAACGCAGCTCTGGGTTCAAACACTTAAAGCCGGAGTCTTTTTCACTGGCGTAGGACTCACGCATGGTGCGGCGCAAGATGTCCTCAATCAACTGAGGGGGAACCCCGATCTTTTCCGCTTCGGCTCGGCGGGAAGCCAACATCGCCGCTTCGCGGTCAGGCGCATAAATGGGCAAACCGTGCTGGCTTTTTACCTCTCCCACTTTCTCTACTAATGCGAGGCGCTGCGCCAGTAAAGCTAATATCTGTTTATCGACTGCGTCAATCTCATCACGCAACCCGCTAAGTTCTACAGCCATCAATATCCCTTCGTATCCCTTTTTAACTTGCGAAGTATGACTTCGCTAAGCGGTCTTGTAGAAATGGAACCAGCTCTTTGTGAGCGTGACGTAATAGTGCCTCAGTTGCGTCCCAATTGATACACGCATCCGTGATAGAGACGCCGTATTTCATCTCACTTAGCGGGATGTCAGATGACTGGTTACCTTCATTTAGGTGACTTTCAATCATCAAACCAATAATTGACTTGTTGCCTTCACGAATTTGGTGAATCACATCTTCCGCCACCAGTGGTTGACGGCGGAAATCTTTGCGTGAGTTGGCGTGACTACAATCCACCATCAACGAGGCGTCAAGACCCACTTTTGCCATGTCTTGCTCACATTCCGTTACGGAGACAGAATCGTAATTGGTCTGTTTGCCGCCTCGTAAGATCACGTGACCATTCGGGTTACCTTGTGTGGTAAGCAGCGCCACTTGGCCTTCGCTGTTGATGCCCATAAAACGGTGGCTTGAAGAGGCCGCTTGCATCGCGTTAATGGCAGTAGACAGGCTGCCATCGGTACCGTTTTTAAAGCCAATCGGCATCGAAAGGCCACTGGCCATTTCACGGTGAGTTTGAGATTCCGTCGTGCGGGCACCGATCGCCGCCCAGCTGAAGGTATCAGCGAGGTACTGTGGGCTGATAGGGTCGAGCGCTTCAGTGGCCAGTGGAATCTCCATCTCTGCCAGTTCCACCAGCAGTTGACGACCTACATGTAGGCCATGTTCAATATCAAAAGAGCCGTCAAGATGCGGGTCATTGATCAAACCTTTCCAGCCGACGGTCGTGCGCGGCTTCTCAAAGTACACACGCATCACAATGTAGAGTTGATCGCTGAGTTGCTCATTGAGCTTTTTCAGTCGCTGCGCGTACTCTTTTGCGGCATCGACGTCGTGAATAGAACAAGGACCACACACCACCAATAGACGGTGATCTTTTTTATGGATAATGTTGGCAACGGTTTGACGAGACTCTTGAATAAAACGGCGCGCTTTGTCACTCAGCGGCAGCTTCTCTTTCAACTGCTCAGGGGTAATTAGGACCTGCTCGTCCGTAATATTGATATTACTTAACTCACTCTTTTTCATCTCGCTCACCGTACACTTAAGTTTACATTCATTCTTATTTGGGTGCTTATACAAAGCAATAACGACAAAATAACAGAGTAAAAAAAGAATGCAACCGTAAACAATAAAAAACACAAAGTGTAAATAATTATATACACTCATTACTTTCTGAACGGAGCGGTCATTCTAAATCAAGAATGCCTTTCCGCCTCGGCGATACCTTTCCGCTGGCTTACGATATACACTATACAAAAACAGACGTACGGTGTGTTATGGACCTGATCCTCTCTTTGCTGCAACAAATGTGTGTCTATCTTGTGTTGGCTTATATGCTCAGCAAGACACCCATTTTTCTTCCTTTACTTAGCATCTCAAGTCGGCTGAGCCACAAGGTCAGTGTCTACATTCTCTTCTCATTATTTTGCATTATGGGCACCTACTTTGGTCTACAAATCAATGATGCCATTGCGAACACGCGCGCCATTGGTGCGGTTATGGGGGGTCTGTTTGGCGGCCCTGTTGTTGGCTTTTTTGTCGGTCTCACAGGGGGGCTACACCGATATACGTTAGGTGGCTTTACCGATTTAGCTTGCGCGATCTCCACCACGGCGGAGGGGCTTATTGGTGGTCTTCTCCACACCTATTTGCTGCGTAAAGGTCGCGGAGAACAGCTTTTTAACGCCAGTGTGGTGTTTGCCATTACTTTGGTCGCCGAGGTAGTGCAGATGGTGATCATCTTGATTGTGGCGAAACCCTTTGATCAAGCTTACACACTCGTCTCGGCCATCGCTGCGCCTATGATCATCGCCAACTCGGTGGGGGCAGCCCTGTTTATGAGCATCCTTCACGACCGCAAAACCATCTTTGAGGAGTACTCGGCGACGTTTTCACGCCGAGCATTAAACATTGCCGAGCGCTCTGTCGGTATCCTCGCCTCCGGTTTTACCAGTCAGAACGCAGAAAAAATCGCCCGCATTGTTTATGAAGAGACCAACGTCGGCGCGGTGTCGATCACCGATAATGAAAAAATCCTCGCGTTTGTCGGTATTGGCGATGATCACCACAAACCGCAAACGCCGATCTCTTCACAAAGCACCTATGACGCCATCAACCAAAACAGCATCATCTATCTCGATGGCAGCGAGCGACCTTATCAATGCTCGCTCTCAACCACATGCAAACTGGGCAGCGCCTTGATCATCCCGTTGCGCTCTGGTGATAAGGTGATAGGCACGATTAAGCTCTATGAACCCAAACGCAAACTCTTCTCCACCATCAATATGACGATGGCAAAAGGGATCGCGCAGTTACTCTCCAGCCAGATCCTCTATGGCGATTACCAACAGAAACAGACTCTACTCTCGCAGGCGGAAATCAAACTGCTGCACGCTCAGGTCAATCCGCACTTTCTGTTTAATGCATTAAACACCATCAGTGCCGTTATCCGTCGCGATCCTGCCAAGGCGCGTGAACTGATTCAGCATTTGTCGCAGTTCTTTCGCAGTAACCTCAAGCAAAACATCGCCAGTGTGACACTCAAAGAGGAGCTCGCGCACGTCAACGCCTACCTAACGATAGAGAAAGCGCGCTTTGATGATAGGTTGGAAGTGGAAATCGACATTGACGACGCGTTACTCAATCTGCAAGTCCCCACCTTTACTTTGCAGCCTTTGGTGGAAAATGCGATCAAGCATGGTATCTCAAACTTGCTCGAGGGCGGGCATGTGCGGATATACAACGAAACAACGCCACAGGGCGAAAGGATTGTGGTGGAAGACAACGCCGGCAGTTATCAAGAACCCGAGCCAGGCCACCTAGGATTAGGGATGCAAATTGTCGATAAACGGCTCACCAGTAAATTTGGCCGTGGTTCAGCGCTCAATATTGAGGTAAAACCCAACCAATTAACACAAATGAGCTTTATCATACCTCGCCCTTTGAAGGTAGCGTAGAACCGATGCGGATTGATAAGTAATGCGGATTGATGAGTAAGGACGATACATGCTGACAGCACTAGTCATTGATGACGAGCGATTTGCCCGCGAAGAGCTGACCCAATTGCTTGAAGAAACGGAATGTGTGACCGTCATAGGTGAAGCAAGCAATGCCATTGAGGGGCTAAAGAAGATCAACCAATTGAGGCCAGATGTGGTCTTTCTCGACATTCAAATGCCGCAAATCACAGGGATTGAGCTTTTGAGCATGCTCGACCCCGACACCATGCCCAAGGTGGTATTTGTCACCGCGTATGATGAGTTTGCCATTCAAGCGTTTGAGGACAATGCGTTTGACTACTTACTCAAGCCGGTTGAGCCCTGTCGTTTGGGAAAAACCATCAAACGACTTAAACACACAGAGCCCCGCCCGCTCCCATCCGCTTTGGCGCCTGAGGCGCTGAGTCAAATTCCCTGTATCGGTTTGAACCGCATCGTGATCATCCCAACGCAAGAGGTCGAATTTGCTTACAGCGATATTTCGGGCGTCCATGTACAAACTCGGCATCAAAAAGCGACCTCTCAATTGACGTTAAAGGTGCTGGAAGAAAAAACCCCGCTGGTACGCTGCCATCGCCAGTTTCTCGTCAACTTGAAAACCATTAAGGAGATCAAGTTGCTCGAAAACGGCCTTGCGGAGATCTACACCGTTAGCGGTTACCCGATTCCAGTCAGCCGCCGCTATTTAAAAACACTCAAAGAGCGGCTCGGTTTTCACTGATCCAGCATGCGCTTCATGGCCTCGGAGGCTTGCTTCCACTCATCACTCCGGGTCAATTCGCTGAGCGTAAATCGCTGGGTTCTGAGTAGCGTGTGCGCCTTAGGCACTGCCTGAATGGTCAAGCCATCCAACACTTGCACTTGTGCATCGCGCTGATTGCACACCAAAACCATATCGCAACCCGCTTGAAGCGATTGCTGCGCGCGCTGTGCAGGACCACCCATGACCGCTGCACCTTCCATGGTCAAATCATCAGAAAAGACAATGCCATCAAAGCCCAGTTGCTGACGCAATACCTGCTGCAACCAATAACGTGAACCGCTGGCGGGCTGATCGTCATAATGAGGGTAGATCACGTGCGCCGGCATCATGGCATCCAATACTCCAGCGTCGATGTGCGCCTTAAAGACTTGCATATCGAGTTCAAAAATCGAACGGCGCTCATCAATCGGTGTTTCAAGATGAGAGTCAGCAATCACACCACCATGGCCTGGGAAGTGTTTGCCTGTCGTGGCCATACCTAGCGTCTTCATCCCCTGCATAAACGCTCGGCTATGACGAATGACGCTCTCCACATCGTCACCGAATGCCCGGTTACCAATCGCACGGCATTCATGCCCTTTATCCAGAACTGGCGCGAAACTTAAATCGATATCGTGCGCGATCAATTCAGCGGCCATCAGCCAGCCGCCCCAACGGGCCAGTTGCTCCCCATTCTTATGCTCGGCGTACGCTTGAGCGGGGGGAATGGAAGAGAACCCATCGCGAAAACGCTGTACGCGGCCCCCTTCTTGGTCCACGCCGATCAAGATAGGTCGTTTCGCCGCCTGTCGAATAGACGCGGTCAGCGCTTGTAACTGCTCGCTATCGTGATAATTGCGTGTGAACAGAATCACGCCCCCGACGGTGGGATGGCGCAAAATTTCTCGGTCTTCAGCGGTCAGTTCGTACCCCGCCACATCTAGCCATAATGGTCCCATGTCAATTGACTCCAGCCCATGGTATTTTTCTCTATGCTGCCGAGAGTATTAGGATTATTCTCGGTTTACAATGGAAAGCATGTCGGCGAAGCGAAAATTTGACCATGAGCGAAAAAGCGTTATATATCGGGATCATGTCAGGCACTAGCCTAGACGGTGTGGACTGTGCCCTTGTCGAGATTGATGACCAAAGTGTCACGCTGCGCGATGCACTCGACTACCCCTACCCTGACCATCTACGCCAAAAAGTGCTGGCGATGTGCCTTGGTCAGCCGACCCGATTAGACGAGATTGGCGCGCTCGACCATCAGTTAGGCCACCTTTATGCCGATGCAGCGCTGGCGCTCTTAGCGAAATCTGGCACTAAAGCCCGTGACATCGCTGCGATTGGCAATCACGGTCAAACCGTGTTTCATCAACCCAGCAGCCCGACTCCCTTTACCACCCAGCTCGGAGACGCCCATATCATTGCAGCCAAAACGGGTATCGACACAATCGCCGATTTTCGTCGAAAAGACATGGCGCTCGGTGGGCAAGGCGCGCCCTTGGTGCCGGCTTTTCACCAAGCCCTGTTTCCTGTGACAGATTCTAGCGTAGCGGTTCTCAACATCGGCGGCATCGCCAATATTTCGCTGCTTCGGCCAGGCAAACCCGTCATCGGTTACGATACCGGGCCGGGAAACATGTTGATGGATGCGTGGTGTGACAAACATCGCGGCGCCCCATTTGATAAAGACGCGCAATGGGCACAGCAAGGTCAGGTACATCCCCCTTTACTTGACGCTTTACTAACCGATCCCTACCTCACCCAACCTGCCCCGAAAAGTACCGGGCGAGAACATTACAACCTGCCTTGGCTGATGGCACAACTCACTCCTTTTTCACTGCCCACCGAAGACGTGCAGCGTACGTTGTGTGAGTTCACCGCCGTTAGCATTGCCAATGAAGTCACACGATACGCCGAAGGCCCCCATCCTGAGTTGCTGGTGTGCGGCGGCGGTGTTCGCAATCCGCTGTTGATGCGCAGACTGGCCGCCTTATTGCCACAATGGCAAGTGTGCTCCACAAGCGATAAAGGGGTCGACAGTGATAATATGGAAGCGATGGCGTTTGCTTGGCTAGCCTATCGCCGCCTATATGGATTACCGAGTAATTTACCCGATGTCACCGGTGCTCAGCGCTCAGCCTCGCTTGGCGTGATGTACTGGGCAGAAAAATAGGAACACTATGACTAACGATGCTTTGATTGCCGCCTTGTCTCATCTTGTGTCTGAAGGGCGCAACCCTGACACCATGGACATTGACCTGCAACCGTCGATTGAAATCGTCAAACGCTTAAACCAACAAGATAAGAGCGTACCGCTTGCCGTGGAGAAAGTGCTGCCCGAGGTGGCTCAAGCGGTCGACAAAATCGTCGAGGCGTTTCAAGTCGGCGGTCGACTGATTTATTTGGGCGCGGGTACCAGTGGCCGCCTTGGTGTGCTTGATGCCTCCGAATGCCCACCCACCTTTGGCGTATCGGATCAGATGGTGATCGGCTTAATTGCGGGCGGCCAAGACGCGATGTTTAAAGCCAAAGAAGGTGCGGAAGATGACCCGCAGCTTGGCGAGAGTGACTTGCAATCCCTCAACTTAACTCCAGATGATGTGGTGGTGGGCATTGCTGCCAGTGGTCGCACACCTTACGTCATTGGTGCACTGACCTACGCCAATGAGTTAGGCGCAACGACCGTTGCACTCTCTTGCAATCCTGACTCCCCCATCGCCGAGAGCGCAGAGATTGCGATAAGCCCAGTCGTGGGGCCAGAAGCGCTGACGGGTTCAACGCGGCTGAAATCCGGCACGGCGCAAAAGTTGGTGCTCAATATGCTGACCACCGCCAGTATGATCCGACTTGGAAAAAGCTATCAGAATTTGATGGTAGACGTAAAAGCCACCAACAAGAAGTTGCTAGCGCGAGCGACACGCATCGTCATGCAAGCGACAGATTGTGATAAAGCACAGGCCACAAGTACGCTCGAAGAGACCGAATTTGATGTCAAACTGGCCATTTTAATGATTCTAACTGGGCTGGGTATTGAAGAGGCTCGTGAGCAGTTGCATCACCAACAAGGCTTTCTGCGCGCGGCCGTCGAGAAACACCAGTAGCGCGCAGGGTTATTCAGTAAAGGATTATTGAATGTAAGAGTAAACTCGGTGCACTCGATCGTGGATGAGCCTTGCTTATCCATCATCAATTATTGTATTCGTCCCAGCCTCGCTTCCACTCCATGCGAAACTGCTGGGCAAACTCGGTGCCTTCACAGGCACCTTGGTAATATTGGCCTGATAATCCAATCTGGTAAGCAAAATTGGGGTTACAGTACTCTTGTACACCCTCGCCATAGCCTTGATCGTAATCGTGCTGTTTAACGACGCCCAAGCTAGACAGCTCTTTGAGCGTGCGTTGGCTATTCCCTCGCACACCATCTTGATAGCCGATTTCATACCAATCGCCCTGCTGGGCAAGCTGTTCCACAGACGCACTGCAACCAATGAGTAGCGCGATAGCACTGAATGAAGTGACACTGAAAAGCGTCGTCAGTCCGATTCTCACTCGATATCCTTTTTGATGATTGATTATTAGTAGCTAGACACACCTACTACACCACTAAAGCCGATAAATAGCCACTCCCGCCGCGAAAAAACCACTCATTACCCATACAGACCACTTAACTCACCAAACAACCACTGACCTAACCAGCACACGAAACTCGCCAAACAGCGGAGTAACATACAGGGTGTATCAATAAAACTAACACTAAGGAACGAGCTATGTTGTGGTTTTTAACCTGTGTCGCCGCACTCATCGGCGGGTACTTTATCTACGGCGCTTTCGTCGAAAAAGTATTCGGAATCAATGAAAAGCGTCAGACGCCTGCCCATACCAAAGCGGACGGTGTCGACTATGTGGCCATGTCCACACCTAAAGTTTATCTAGTCCAACTTCTTAATATCGCTGGTGTCGGCCCGATTTTTGGTCCGATCATGGGTGCGCTGTACGGCCCTGCTGCGATGCTGTGGATTGTCATCGGTTGTATCTTCGCCGGCGCTGTCCATGACTACTTCTCAGGTATGCTGTCGATTCGTAATGGCGGCGCTTCCGTACCGACGATTACCGGTCGCTACCTAGGTAATGGCGCCAAACATTTCATGAACATTTTTGCCATTGTCTTATTGCTGCTTGTAGGTGTGGTCTTCGTTTCTGCGCCAGCCGGTATGATCACCAATTTGATCAACGACCAAACAAGCCTCAGTGTCAGCATGACGACCATGGTGATTGCGATTTTCGCCTACTACATCATCGCGACTATCGTTCCAGTAGATAAGATCATTGGTCGTTTCTACCCGCTGTTCGGCGCGCTGCTTATCTTTATGTCTGTCGGCCTCATGACAGCAATCGCCTTCTCTAGCGAGCATACCGTCATGGGTGATTTCCAAGTCTCTGACATGCTTAGCAACCTCAACCCGAATGACATGCCGCTCTGGCCAGCACTGTTTATCACCATCGCATGTGGCGCTATTTCAGGTTTCCACGCCACTCAGTCACCACTGATGGCACGTTGTATGGAAAACGAGAAAAACGGTCGCTTTGTTTTCTACGGAGCCATGATCGGTGAAGGTGTGATTGCCCTCATCTGGTGTGCGATTGCGCTTTCATTCTTCGGTTCGCTAGAGTCACTGTCAGAAGCAGTGAAAAACGGTGGCCCAGGTAACGTTGTCTACAGCGCCTCTTTTGGTCTGCTTGGCGTCTTTGGTGGCATCATCGCCTTCCTAGGTGTGGTGATTCTGCCTATCACTTCCGGTGACACTGCGTTTCGTTCGAGCCGTCTGATCTTGGCTGAGTACTTCAACATGGAACAGAAAACACTGCGCAACCGCCTACTGATGGCCTTGCCTCTGTTCGTGATTGGTGGCGTGTTGACTCAAGTAGACTTCGGTATCATCTGGCGCTACTTCGGTTTTGCAAACCAAACCACTGCGGTGATGATGCTTTGGACAGCGTCGGCGTATCTGCTTCGTCACAACAAACTGCACTGGATTACCACAGTACCAGCGGTCTTCATGACCACGGTATGTGTCACCTTTATCTTAAACAACAGTACGCTAGGCTTTGGTCTGCCGATTCAAGTGTCTACCATTGCGGGTATCCTATTCGCACTGGCCGTGACCGTGTACGTGATTAAAACCTCAAAAGGAAAAGGGGAATCTGAGCTTGCGGATGAAGAAACGCCGCAAACCGTCACCAAGACTGCCTAATTCAATCCACCTTCGCTTCGCACTGCTGGCCTGAATGGCCAGCCAAAGAAAAGGCTCCCATTGGGAGCCTTAATTATTTTGCAGGTGATTTGATTAGCGCGAGAGCCGTCCGTTGCCTCAATCAACTTGTTTGATCTGCAACTCTTTCGGCACTTCAAAGAACATGTTCTCTTCACGGCCTTGGATCTCTTCGATCTCTTTTGCTCCGCCAAGGGCCTTAATCCGATCAAGGATTTGGTTCACTAACTCTTCAGGGGCTGATGCCCCAGCCGTGACACCGACTTTCGCTTTACCTTCTAACCATTGCGGCTGCACATCTTCAGGGCAATCGGTCAAGTAACCAGGGGTACCCAGCTTTTCCGCCAACTCTTTGAGGCGCGTGGAGTTCGAGGAGTTTTTCGAGCCGACAACAATCACCACATCCACATCTTGCGCCATTTCACGCACCGCATCTTGGCGGTTCTGGGTTGCGTAGCAGATGTCGTCTTTGCGCGGCCCTTGAATATCGGGAAACACGCGACGCAGCTCATCAATCACATCGGCGGTTTCATCCACCGATAAGGTGGTTTGGCTGACATAGTGAAGATGCGAAGGGTCTTTGACTTTCGCCTTCAACGCCATCACATCACTTGGGGTCTCAACTAGGTACATGCCCCCTGTTTGACTGGCATACTGGCCCATGGTGCCTTCCACTTCAGGGTGACCGGCGTGGCCGATGAGCACCACCTCCATGTTCTTGCGGCTAGCTCTCGCCACTTCCATATGGACTTTTGTCACCAAAGGACAGGTGGCATCAAACACAGTCAGAGCACGTTCTTTGGCCTCTTTGCGTACCGCTTGCGACACGCCGTGAGCGGAGAAGATGACGATGTTGTCGTCAGGCACTTCACTCAGTTCTTCAACGAAGACGGCCCCACGTTGCTTTAAGCCTTCAACCACAAATCGGTTGTGTACCACTTCATGGCGAACATAGATTGGCGGTTGATACATCTCCAATGCACGCTCAACTATGCTGATTGCGCGATCAACACCAGCACAAAAGCCACGGGGGTTCGCTAACAGAATTTTCATTTCATTGCTCATCGAGTCATCGTCTTCAATTGGGCGGTTATTCTACTGATAAAATTTCAACTTCAAAAGTCACATCTTGCCCAGCTAATGGGTGGTTGAAATCCACCGTGACGGAGTCGCCCGCGATTTCAGTGATAATGCCGGGGATTTCCATGCCATCAGGGCCTGAAAATGCCATGATTGTGCCCACTTCAACTTCGGCATCGCCGACGAATTTGGTTCGGTCCATGTGATGAATGTTATCTGGATTGGGTACGCCAAACGCATCGCTGGCGGCGAGCTCTATCGATTTACTGTCACCTTGCTTGAGGCCAAGCAAACATTGCTCAAAATTATCACTCAAACTGCCATCACCAATCACTAACTTGGCGGGCTTACCCATGTTGTGGGTACTGTCGGCAACAGATCCATCTTTCATCTTGATAGTAAAGTGCAGCGTTACTGCGCTGTCTTGGGCGATTGTCATCACGTTACGGCTTCCTTGTTATTGTCATTCTTCGGTCTCACTCTGCGACCACTTTTTCTCGTTTTGCGTCCAGTTTCTAGCTCTGCGTCCAGTTATAGTAAAAAGCGCCGTCCGAATCAACGGACGACGCCTAAGGTTATTGCTGTCACAGACCTTTACGACTCATGCTTGGCTCTTTTTGCTACGAAAACCGTCCAAAATGATCATCGCGGCGCCAATGCAAATGGCACTGTCTGCCAGGTTGAACGCAGGCCAATGGTAATTACCCCAGAAGAAATCGAGATAATCGACCACAAAGCCGTGGACTACACGATCAAAAACGTTCCCCACCGCGCCGCCAATAATCAGCGCGTAGGCGATGTTGTTCCACTTTTCGGTGCTCGGCAGTTTGCTCATCCAGTAGCTAAGTAGCCCCGTCACTATCACAGCGATCGCAGTAAAGAACCAGCGCTGCCAGCCAGCCTGATCACTCAAGAAACTGAATGCCGCGCCATAATTGTGAACGTAAAGAAGATTGAAGAAGGGTAAGACTTCGATACGATTTGCCCAGCCATACCCCATGTTATCCATCACCAACAACTTAATCGCAATGTCTGCGACAAAAATCACCAATGCCAACCACAGCCAACGTAGGCCAGATTGTTTTAATGTCAATACGTGCTCACTCATGCTCTTACCTAAAAACAGCCCCAGTGTATACTGGGGCTGTTTATTTGACTTAAAGTTCAATGAATTACGCGAATTTACGCGTTTCACCATCGCCTTCTACGTTGGAGACACAGCGACCACAAATGGCTTCGTGACCCGCAATCGTGCCCACGTCTGGCGTGTGGTGCCAACAGCGATCGCACTTCTTCGCATCAGTGGCATGCACTTCAACGAACAAACCGTCCAGCTCTGTTGCTTGCGCCGCATCGCTTTTCTCGCTCAGTGGTTTCACCACAGCAGCAGAGGTCAGGAGTACGAATCGAAGTTCATCTTCCAGCTTATTGATTTTCTCGGCTAACGCGTCGTCTGCGAACAAGGTGACTTCCGCTTGTAATGAGCCACCGATGGTTTTCTCTTTACGTGCATCTTCAAGCAGCTTGTTCACGCTACCACGAACGGCTTGAATGTCTGCCCAAAACGCGTTGTTGAGTTCTTCACCTTGTGCAAGACCAAACAGGCCATCAAACCATTCGCCGGTAAAGACGAACTTGTCGCGTGACTCACCGCTTGGCAAAGCACTTGGCATTTCATTCCAAATTTCATCGGCAGTGAATGACATGATCGGTGCCATCCAACGAACCAAGGCTTCGACGATGTAGTACAGCGCCGTCTGACAGCTGCGTTGAGCGTGACCACCACGTTTCGCCGTGTATTGACGGTCTTTAATCACGTCTAGGTAGAATGAACCCATCTCGATAGAACAGAACTGCATCAGACGCTGTGTCACCGCGTGCGTGTTGTACTCGCCGTACGCTTTGACAATCTCTTCTTGCGCCGCCAATGCGCGACCCACAGCCCAACGGTCCAGTGCCACCATCTCTTCTGCTGGCACAATGTCTGTCGCTGGGTTAAAGCCACTGAGGTTCGCTAAAAAGAAACGCGCGGTGTTACGAATACGACGGTAAGCATCCGCCGAGCGTTTTAGAATTTCGTCTGAAACCGCCACTTCACCTGTGTAATCTGTCGATGCGACCCACAGACGCAGAATATCTGCACCCAGTTTGTTGGTCACATCTTTCGGTGCCACAACGTTACCGATGGATTTCGACATTTTACGGCCTTGACCGTCAACCACGAAACCGTGCGTCAATACTTGTTTGTATGGCGCTTCGCCTTTCATCGCAATCGATGAAATCAGTGAAGACTGGAACCAACCACGGTGCTGGTCTGAACCTTCAAGGTAAAGGTCTGCACTGTTGCCGTTGTACTCTTCACGAGCATCAACCACTGAGTAGTGGGTGACACCAGAGTCGAACCATACGTCTAGCGTATCCAGTACTTTTTCGTAGTGATCGGCTTCTTCGCCAAGCAGTTCTGAAATCTCCAGATCCCACCAAGCCTGAATGCCTTTCTGTTCAACAAGCTGAGCGACTTTCTCAACCAGTTCAATCGTATTTGGATGAAGCTCTGCGGTCTCTTTATGTACAAACAGAGCAATAGGCACACCCCAAGTACGTTGACGAGAGATACACCACTCCGGACGACCTTCAATCATGCCTTCAATACGGCTTTGACCCCATTCTGGCATCCACTCAACACCCTTGATGGATTCCAGCGCCTTAGCACGCAGACCTGCTTGATCCATCGACACAAACCACTGTGGAGTCGCGCGGAAGATGATGGGCGTTTTATGACGCCAGCAGTGTGGGTAACTGTGCTCGTAAGCATGGTGATGAAGAAGTGCGCCTTTCTCTTTCAGCGTTTCCACCACGGCATCGTTCGCTTTGAAGACGTGTTGACCGGCAAAAAGCTCGGTATCCGGTAGGTAAACACCGTTTGACCCCACTGGGTTTGCCACTTCTAGGTTGTACTTGTTACCCACAGCGAAGTCTTCTTGACCGTGGCCAGGCGCAGTGTGTACCACACCCGTACCCGACTCAGTGGTCACGTGATCGCCAAGGATAGCTGGCACAGTGAAATCGTAGAACGGATGTTGGAATTGAGTCAGTTCAAGATCCGCACCTTTCGCAAAGCCTAGGTTGTGGAAATGCTCGATACCCGCACGGTCCATCACGTCTTTCGCCAATTCAGCAGCGACGATGATGCGCTCTTTTGTCTCACCTTCAACTTGAATAAGGACATACTCTAGATCATCACGTAGACACACCGCGCGGTTCGCCGGCAACGTCCACGGCGTGGTCGTCCAAATAACAATCGAAATCTCACCTTCGCCTTCGTGGCCTTCATTGAGGTTAAACTTCGACAGCAGTGCAGCTTCATCCGCCGCTTTAAAGCGCACGTCAATAGAAGGAGAGACTTTGTCTTTGTATTCCACTTCTGCTTCCGCGAGCGCACTGCCACAGTCTGTACACCAGTGAACCGGTTTAAAGCCTTTTAGCAGGTGGCCGTTGTCGGCAATCTTACCCAACGCGCGAATGATGTTTGCTTCTGTCGCAAAGTCCATGGTGCGGTATGGTTTGTCCCACTCACCCATGATGCCTAAGCGCTTAAAGCTCTCTTTTTGACCTTCTACTTGGCCCTGTGCGTATTGACGACACTTGTCACGGAACTCTGCCGCCGATACCTTTTGCCCAGGCTTACCCACTTTCTTTTCTACCATCAATTCAATAGGTAGACCGTGGCAGTCCCAGCCAGGGATATAAGGCGCATCGAAGCCGGAAAGCGTCTTCGATTTAATAATAATGTCTTTAAGAATCTTGTTTAGTGCGTGACCAATATGAATGTCACCGTTGGCGTATGGAGGGCCATCGTGTAGAACGAAAGATTTTTTGCCTTTCTTCGCTTTACGGATTTCACCGTAAAGGTCTTCTTTATACCAACGCTCGAGCATTTCTGGCTCACGGTTCGCCAGGTTGCCGCGCATTGGAAACCCTGTTTCAGGAAGGTTCAGGGTATCTTTATACTCACTCATCGATTCTTAATTCCGTTGTGTTGGGCGAAAGTTAGACATTAGGCCAAACGGTGGACTAAACCGTTTAGCGGTTATGCTGACGCAGCCACACCCTTGCTGCCTCAGCATCCAATTCAATTTGTTGTTTTAAAGCGTCGAATGACTCAAATTTATGCTCATTACGCAGCTTATGTAAAAGTACGATTTCTAGCTGTTTGCCATACAAGTTGGCTTGAAAGTCGAATAAATGCACTTCGAGTTGTTGCCGAACTCCGTTGACGGTCGGGCGATTGCCTATGTTGGCCACGCCGCCAATCGGCTGTGGGCCTAGACCTAGTGCCTCAACGACGTACACGCCAGAGACCGGCGATACGCAACGTTTCAAAGGGATATTTGCAGTAGGAAAACCTATCGTTCTTCCCAATTTTCGGCCGTGGGATACACGCCCACTAATACTGTAGTCACGTCCGAGCATCGTCGCGGCCAGCGCTAAGTCATCTTTTGCAAGCGCGTCACGAATCAAGGTGCTGCTGACACGGTCGGTTTGCAGACAAAAGCTTTGCGTACTCACCACTTCAAAACCGTGGATTTTACCCGCTTGTTTCAGCATCTCAAAGTTACCAAGACGGCCGCGACCGAAGCAAAAATCATCGCCCACGACCAGAAACTTAACACCCAAACGCTTGACCAACAAGTCGCTAATAAACTCGTCAGCCGTCAGGTTGGCAAACTCTTGATTAAAGTTCACGCATAGCAGTCGCTCAAGGCCCAATTTGCTTAACTGGACAAATTTGTCACGCAGACGCGTTAAACGCGCTGGCGCATTGTGCTTGGCAAACAACTCCAATGGTTGCGGATCAAAAGTCATCACGGTTGACGGCAAGCCTAGCATGCTCGCTTGTTGCGACACTTGACGCAGCACAGACTGGTGGCCTAAATGTACGCCGTCGAAGTTTCCTATCGTCAACACACACCCATAATGCTGGGCTTTGATGTTATGAATCCCTCGAATTAATTCCATTGGACGTTGATAAAACCTGTGTATTTGTGATTACTAAAGCGTGAAACTGACGGATTATATACTAATCCGCGTTACTCTGTCGCTGCTTTTAAATCTTTTGCTCGCACGCCCATCACCAGTAGTGACAATAGGTAAACCCCTGCGCCAAGACCGATTAACAACGCCAGTGACACCACTCTCTCACTAAGGCTCCACGCCAGCCACACCGACATGCTTTCCAGTTGTGAGCTTATCGCCGCGACCATCAAACCGCCGGCAACGATAAGCTTGCCAACAAACCACCACGTTCTACTGGTCAATTGATAGACCCCCGCGCGATGCAAGCCTCGGTAGAGCAGCGCCATATTGACAAACGCAGAGAGCGCGGTCGCCATAGCAAGACCCACATAACCATAAAACCAAGCAAAAATGGCGTTAAACACCATGTTGGAAACCATGGCGATGATGCCGTATTTGACCGGCGTTTTGGTATCTTGACGCGAGTAGTAACCAGGAGCTAACACCTTGATAAGCATAAAGTTCAGCAACCCTGAGGCATACGCCACCAGCGACAGCGAGGCAAACTGGACGTCTTGCGCTGAAAACTCACCGCGCATGAATAGCACCATCAGCATCGGTTTGGCCAGCACCATCAACCCTAGCATTGCCGGGATCCCAAGTAGCGTGACCATTCTTACCCCCCAATCCATGGTGTGGGCAAATCCTTCACGCTGCTCATCAACGTGCTTGCGAGATAGCGCCGGCAAAATAACGGTCGCAATGGCAATACCAAACAGGCCG
>NZ_JCBDGX010000099.1:0-16696 GCF_059834345.1 Vibrio sp. R11-SG3-ISO3-SZ | reverse complement strand
CGAGCAGCGCGATGCCAATGGCAATGACGATCGCCATCGAAGCACGGCCGGATTCAAATAGCGGGCTTAGCATGACTGCATCGGCAAACATCACGGACTCTGGGAAACCAAACCCTTGCGGGTCTCTTAGCGGGCCATGTACCGCCCAGAGCAAAATATAGAGACCGACATAGTTGAGCATGATAGTGGTTAAAATAATGTTGGTGTGAAAACGTCGGTAGAGCAGGGTGGGGATGGCCGCCCAACCCGCGCCAGCCACCACACCAGCACCGATGGCGAGTACTAGATGAAGTGGACCTGATTGTTCGGTGGCGCTGATGGCAACCGCACTTGCTGCTACTGCGCCAATCAGCAGTTGGCCTTCAGCGCCAATATTCCAAATATTGGCGCGATAGCAGAGCGCCAAACCGACCGCACAGAGCATTAACGGCGTGGATTTCACCAACAACTCGCCGAGGTTATAACTGTCCTCAAACGGCATAACGACAAACACTTCAAAGGCGCGCACCGGACTGACATCCAGCCAGACAAACAGCATGCTCGATAGCGCAAGCGTCAGCGTTATCGCAATGAACGGCGATAGCCACATCATCCACTGTGAGCTTTCTAATCTGGGTTCCACTTTAACCATGACTCACCCCCTGTGATTCGCTGCTTGCGCCTTGGTGGGAGGATGGCGATAAAAAGCCACCCGCGATCCATTCACCTAGTTGGTCGATAGAGGTGTCGTCGGTCTTTATGGCCGGAGAGACATGCCCTTCATAGATGGCGGCGAGGCGATCACAGATCATAAAGAGTTCATCAATATCTTCTGATACCACCAACACCGCAGCTCCTTGGTCACGCAGCGCAATCAGTTGGCGATGAATGGCGCTGGCTGCGCCGATATCCACACCCCAGGTCGGGTGGGCGCAAATCAGTAACGTCGGGGATTGAGCGATTTCTCGTCCCATGATGAATTTTTGCAGATTGCCGCCCGAGAGGCTTTTTGCTTGCGATTGCTCATTGCGACACTTGACCTGATTATTTTGGATCAACTGCTTGGCGAGTTGTTTGAGTTTGGGAAACTGAATCAAGCTCTTGTGATTTAAGTGGGCGGCGTGAGTCAGTAGCGTGTTCTCTTCCAAGCTCATCTCTGGTACTGCGCCTTGGCCAAGCCGGTTAGCAGGTACATAGGCAAGACCGCGTTTGCGCCTTTGCCCAGCATCAAGATGCCCAATCGCTTCGTCTTGCCATTGGATGCTGCCCTTACTGGCTCGTGTATCTTCGCCGCTAAGCGCCGCTAGCAGTTCTTCTTGGCCGTTTCCCGCCACTCCGGCGAGGCCAAAAATCTCGCCTGCATTAAGGCGAAGAGCGACGTCTTTTAATGCGCAGCCAAACGGGTGAGAGGCCTCGAGTGACAAGCCTTTCGTGTGCAGGACAGGGGCGCCGCCCTGCACTTTGTCATAGTGCTCTGAGAGGGTCGCATGCTCTCCAACCATCATCCTGGCAATGCTGTTGGGCGTTTCTTGGCTTGGGTCACACTCACCGGTCACTTTTCCGCCGCGTAGAATGACGGCTCGGTGGCATAAGGCGGTCACCTCTTTGAGCTTGTGGCTGATGAATAAAATGGCGCAGCCTTCTAAGGCAAGTTGGTTTAGTACCGCAAACAATCCTTCGATCTCTTGCGGCGCAAGTACTGAAGTCGGTTCATCGAGGATCAATAGCTTCACGTTTTGAATCAAACAGCGCAATATTTCAACACGCTGTCGTTCACCGATACTCAGGCTATGGACGTAACGATCGGGGTCGACATGGAGCTGATATTGAAGACTTTTGTCGATGATCGTCTGTCTTAGGTTGTCAATGGTTGCCAGAAAGGCTTTATCCAATCCCAGCTCGATGTTTTCTAACACAGTGAGCGTTTCAAACACGGAAAAGTGTTGAAATACCATGCCGATCCCCATCTCTCTTGCTTGGGTCGGTGAGGCAATCGTGACTTCATGGTTGTTCCATAATATCGCACCGGATGTGGGCGTGTTTACGCCGTAAATCATCTTCACTAGGGTCGATTTCCCAGCGCCGTTTTCTCCAAGTAGCGCGAGAATCTCGCCGCTATGGAGTTTTAAATTCACTTTGTCATTTGCGACGACCCCCGGAAACACCTTTGACAGGTTCCAGAGCTCGAGAAGCGGTGCTGTCATGTTGAGCCAAGTCCTTTTGTTTTTTTGAATAGTATTGATGGGCTAAATGCAAAAAGCTGACCAATTGTTCAAGCCAACGTTGGGCTAGGCTCGCGATCCATACGGTGACAATCGATGAACTAAATCAGTGCGTATGCCTGCTCTTGGTGCAGAATCACAGGCTTGACAAGGCAATGAAATCGGGTGATTACTGTAAAAAGAGTCAGCATAAGACAAGGAGTCATTTTGAACGTCCAACTTGGTAAGGAAAAGCGCGCATCCTCGGGCGAAATCCGCAGGCGCAACGAACAGTTGATCTTGCAAGCCGCCGCCGATGAGTTTGTTAAGCATGGTTACAAAGGCACGTCGATACAAGCCATTGCAGACAGAGTGTCGCTGCCTAAAGCGAACATCCTCTACTATTTTAAATCCAAGTCAGGACTGTATAAGGCGCTACTGGAAGATATTCTAAACCTTTGGAATGACGGCTTTTCTGAAGATGCCATTCAGCGCGATCCTCAAGAAGTATTGCGGCGATATATCGTAGGCAAAATGCGTTACAGCCGCAGCCATCCGCAAGAGTCGAAAATTTTCGCTCAAGAGATCATCCAAGGGGCCCCCAACATCCGTGCGGCGATCCAATTTCCGGTTGTGGAGTGGAGCAGTGGCAAGGCGACCGTGATCAGCGCCTGGGCCGAGCGGGGGCTCATTCGTGCGGTTGACCCGTACCATTTGCTGTTTCTTATCTGGGGCGCGACGCAATTTTATGCCGACTTTGAAAGTGAGATTGAACTCATTAAAGGAGCTCAGCTCTCCGATGACGAGTATCAGCAGGCGCAAGAGTTTGTGGTCGATATGGTCCTGCGCGGCCTAAAACCGGATACGGTCAATAAAAACCAATAGGCAGATAAAAATCGAGCTCAAAGTGTTCACTTTTGTTGGTGAAATGGTTATCGAAATAGTGCACGTAAGCCGGGGTAGAACCGAGCTTAAACCCTGACTGTGGCAGCCAACGTTCCAACACTTGACTGATTTGTGGTAGCAACTCCCCATACACGCCGGTCAATCGAAACACGGCGTGTAACCCACCTGGAATCACCAACTGATTGACCAAACTGCGTACCTTGATCGGTTTATCGATTTCAATACACGCCACATAGCGGCATTCGTCCAATTCTACCCAAGCGGGGTTGGAGTGGTGCAGGCCAAACTGGACGCTGGCGTCCCGCTGCTCTGAAAGCGCCCATGCATTGAGTACCGTCCACGCTTTTTTGATGGAACGGTTGTAGCCAGTATGACGAATATAGGCTGCAAAGCGCTCAGGCACCTGCCTGATTTGAGGCTCTGGCAACGGCTTATTGGCGGTGCGATGGTAGCCGGCTGCGATTTCTGAGTCTTTTAAATAGGGTTTGTCACCCGCGCGTAAATCTTGCTGACGCCACTCCCCCGGAGAGACTGAAAACGTCGCTTTGAACGCTCGGCTAAACGACGAGACTGATTGAAATCCACAGCGCGCGGCGATGTCTGCCACCGAAGAGCCTTGGTCAAACATCAACTGGTTGGCGGCATACTCCATGCGGGTGCGACGAATGTACTTGTGCAGCGACTCACCGACAACCTGTTTAAACACGCGATGAAAGTGCTGTTCAGAATAGGCGGCGACGTTGGCAAGCGCTTTGCCGGGGAGATCACGGCTGATGTCTTTGTGGATGTAATACAGCACATCGTTGATGCGAGACAGGTGTTGGGCCATGGTTTGAGAAAAATCGCATAAATGGACATGTTGATAAGCATAAATGGACAGCGCAAAATGTGCAACGACAGGTAATATCGAACGCCATAACAGAATATTTCACTGCTCTCACTTGCCGTAAGTGAACAGCCTTTGATTAGGCGCAGCCAAGTGGTTGCGCTGCGAGTTTGAAACGCACAGGGTCCGATATGCACATTGCCAAGTCATTAGCCAACACGCCTTCTTCTTACATTCGCGAAATTCTTGCTGCTGCCTCAGACAAGAGTGTGATTTCGCTTGCGGGCGGTTTGCCCGATGAACAAACCTTTCCTATCGAATTGATGCGGCCGACGCTAGAGAGTTTGCACCTGCAACCTGACGTGTTTCAGTACGGTGCCACGGCAGGTTACGGGCCTTTGCTCGACTATTTAACCGATCACTACGATTTACCGTCCTCACACAGCGCGATGGTCACCACAGGATCGCAGCAAGGGCTGGATTTGATTGCGCGTGCCTACATTGACCCGCAAGACACAGTGGTGATGGAAGCACCAAGTTACCTCGGAGCGATGCAAGTCTTTGGGTTAGTGGAAGCGAATATCGTCACAGTGTCACAGACAGAGCAGGGGCCAGACTTGGCACAGCTTGAACAGGTTTTCCAAACTCAGCAACCGAAAATGTTCTACGCCGTACCGGATTTTCACAACCCAACAGGGGTGTGTTGGTCACTCGATACGCGTGAGCGCGTTGGTCAGTTGTGTGAACAGTATCAAGTCACCTTGATTGAGGACGCGCCATATCGCGAGCTGCGTTTTGCGGGCACGGCACTGCCAATGGCGTCAACGTTCTGCCCGCAACACTCGATTGTGTTGCGCTCCTTCTCCAAAATCGCCTCACCGGGTCTGCGTGTAGGGGTTGTGACTGGCAATACCACCTTCTTAGCACCACTGATCAAAATTAAACAAGGCGCCGATTTGCACTCCAGCGTACCGATGCAAGCGGTACTGCTTGGTCTGTTGCAAAACCCTGCGTTCAGTCAGCACATTGAGACGATTCGCACCTTGTACCAAGCGCGTTATCAGAGTTTATACCGCTCTCTCAAAGCCTCACTGCCTGCTGGCTGTGATGTACGCCCAGTACAAGGCGGCATGTTCGTCTGGCTCACCTTACCGGAGTGCGACAGCTTTAAACTCGCTACCCAACTGCTTGAAAATAAAGTCGCGGTGGTCCCAAGTAACGTGTTTTACCCCGCCGGCGCGAAGGCCTTCCCAGCGCTGAGACTTAACTTCACCAATGCAACCGAGCTGGAGTTGACCATCGCCGTCGAGCGTTTGGTTGCTGGCCTCACTGATATTCTCAGTTAACCCCGCACGTATGTCGCCTGATCGGACTTTGTCGGGTGACGTATCATCAAACATGACCCACTCATAAGATGATACGAGCCCACAGGCGGCATGCACAAAAAACTGACCCTTCCCGAAAAAGTCTGCCCTATTTGCCATCGGCCGTTCCATTGGCGTAAAAAGTGGCAACGCTGTTGGGATGACGTGAAATATTGTTCTGCGCGCTGTCGCCGAAACAAGTTCCGTCGCGACCCATAAGTGGAAAGGCTGCTTAACAGCGTGTCATTTTAGCTTTCTTCGTTGAACGTTGAGACCGAAAAAAAATGCCCCGCTATCACTAGCGGGGCATCGTTTATCACAGCTGAATCCGTCGTTAACCGATCAGTGTTTTCGCGGTTTTCACCACGTTTTCTGTCGTGAAGCCGAACATTTTGAACAGTTCGCCCGCTGGCGCGGATTCACCGAAGGTGGTCATACCGATGATCTTGCCGCCGAAGCCCACATACTTGTACCAGAAGTCCGCAATACCTGCTTCGATGGCGATACGTGCGGTCACATCTGATGGTAGTACGGCTTCACGGTAAGCGGCGTCTTGTTTGTCAAAGGCATCGGTTGATGGCATTGAAACAACACGCACTTTCTTCCCTTCCGCGGTGAGCTCTGCCGCAGCGTTAACCGCCAGCTCAACTTCAGAGCCTGTTGCGATAAGGATAAGCTCTGGCTTGCCTTCACAATCTTTCAGGATGTAACCACCGCGAGCGATGTTCGCGACTTGCTCTTCGCTACGCTCTTGCTGTGCAAGGTTCTGACGAGAGAAGATGAGAGACGTTGGGCCGTCTTTGCGCTCGATCGCCAGTTTCCAAGCCACAGCGGATTCAACTTGGTCACATGGACGCCATGTGCTCATGTTTGGCGTGAGACGTAGCGATGCCATTTGCTCAACCGGTTGGTGAGTCGGGCCATCTTCGCCAAGGCCGATAGAGTCGTGCGTGTACACTTGGATGTTCTGAACTTTCATCAGAGCCGCCATGCGCATTGCGTTACGTGCGTATTCCATGAACATTAGGAAAGTTGCGCCGTATGGCACGAAACCACCGTGCAGAGCGATACCGTTCATGATAGCTGTCATACCGAATTCACGTACACCGTAGTGGATGTAGTTACCCGACGCATCTTCCGCAGACACTGACTTAGAGCCAGACCACATGGTGAGGTTAGAAGGCGCAAGGTCAGCAGAGCCGCCAAGGAATTCTGGTAGCATAGCACCGAACGCTTCTAGCGCGTTTTGAGACGCTTTACGTGATGCAATGTTTGCAGGGTTCGCTTGAAGGTCAGCGATGATGGCGCTGGCTTTCTCTTCCCACTCGGCAGGTAGCTCACCGTTTACGCGGCGTTTGAATTCTGCTGCAAGCTCTGGATATGCTGCTTCATAAGCTGCAAGTTTCTCGTTCCACGCTGCTTCCTTAGCTGCGCCTGTCTCTGTCGCGTCCCATTGCGCGTAGACATCTTGCGGAATTTCAAAAGGACCGTGCTCCCAACCTAGCTGTTTACGTGTCGCTGCAATTTCTTCAGCGCCGAGTGGTGCACCGTGACAGTCGTGAGAACCCGACTTGTTCGGTGAGCCAAAACCGATGATGGTTTTTGTACAGATTAGAGTAGGGCGAGGGTCTGCTTTAGCGGCGATGATGGCGGCGTCGATCGCTTCAGGATCGTGACCGTCTACCGCTGGGATGACGTGCCAGCCGTACGCTTCAAAACGCTTCGGCGTATCGTCAGAGAACCAACCTTCAACGTGACCATCGATAGAGATGCCGTTGTCATCCCAGAACGCGATCAGCTTACCAAGACCTAGCGTACCCGCTAGAGAACAGGCTTCGTGAGAGATGCCTTCCATCAGACAGCCATCACCCATGAATGCGTAGGTGAAGTGGTCAACGATGTCATGACCCGGTTTGTTGAATTGCGCTGCAAGCGTTTTTTCCGCTAGCGCCATACCGACTGCGTTAGTGATACCTTGGCCAAGTGGGCCAGTGGTGGTCTCGATGCCCGGTGCGTAGCCATACTCTGGGTGGCCAGGGGTTTTAGAGTGCAGTTGACGGAAGTTTTTCAGGTCGTCAATCGATAGCTCGTAGCCGCTTAGGTGCAACAATGAGTAAATCAGCATAGAGCCGTGGCCGTTTGAAAGCACAAAACGGTCGCGGTCAGCCCATTCTGGGTTTGAAGGGTTGTGGTTGAGGTGAGAGCGCCACAGTACCTCAGCGATGTCTGCCATACCCATAGGTGCGCCCGGGTGACCTGAATTGGCTTGTTGTACGCCGTCCATGCTCAGCGCACGAATGGCATTGGCTAAATATTTGCGATCCATAATAAATACCGACTATTAGATGGTTTCTTAAAAAAATGTGAAGAGGGGAACGCAAACGTTCCCCTTTTTAAATTCTGTTGATTAAAGTTTCGCTTCAATCATGGCTTCAAGTTTGCCTTGGTCGACAGCGAAGTTGCGGATACCTTCTGCCAACTTCTCAACCGCCATTGGGTCTTGGTTGTGCTCCCATAGGAATTCAGCGTGTGTCATTGGTGCTGGACGCTCAGCGGCGCCTTTAGAGTCAACCAGTTTCTCAACCACTTCACCTTCAGCTGATTCGAGCTCAGCAAGAAGAGCAGGTGCGATAGTGAGACGGTCACAGCCAGCGAGTTCTAGGATTTCGCCGATGTTACGGAAGCTTGCGCCCATAACGACGGTGTTGTAACCATACTCTTTGTAGTAGTTGTAGATCTTAGTAACAGAAAGTACGCCTGGATCTTCTTGAGCTTCGAAGTCACGACCTTCCTTCGCCTTGTACCAGTCCATAATGCGGCCAACGAATGGCGAGATGAGGAATACACCCGCTTCAGCACACGCACGAGCCTGAGCGAAAGAGAAGAGAAGCGTTAAGTTACAGTTGATGCCTTCTTTCTCGAGGATTTCTGCTGCGCGGATACCTTCCCAAGTAGAAGCCAGTTTGATCAGGATGCGATCGTTGGTGATGCCTGCATCGTTGTACATTTTCACCAGTTGGCGTGCTTTTGCGACACTGCCTTCGGTGTCGTAAGAGAGGCGAGCATCCACTTCGGTAGAGATACGGCCTGGAATGGTTTTTAGGATCTCTTTACCGATGTTAACAGCCAGCATGTCGCAGGTGTCTTGAACTTGTTGCGCTTTGTCGCTGCTTTGAGATTTTGCATAGGCAATCGCGTCATCGATAAGAGGGGCATACTCAGCAATTTGTGCCGCTTTAAGAATCAAAGATGGGTTCGTAGTGGCGTCTTCTGGTTGGTATTTTTTTATCGCTTCAAGTTCACCAGTGTCAGCGACGACAGTTGTCAGTTTACGAAGTTGTGCGAGTTTGTTGCTCATTTCGATCATCCTATTTCTTGGGTGTCCACATCCGTACCTAAGATGTGTGCGGTGCATTGGCAAGCGAGTGCGCGGATCGTCTTATGAATTTGATGCGTTAGTGTCATAAAAAGGCGAACCACGACCACAATGTTTCCAGCGTCTGAGCAGTTGTTGTGAACATTTGCTCTAACGTTGAGTAAATGATGGGTCCATAATTATCTGATCTGGGGTTAAAGTCAATGCTAGATCCTGATGTTCAGTGAGCTTTATCAAGCTTTATTTGTCTTGGCATGACGCCAAAAATTGATGAAACGTTTGCGCAGCCAAAGCTAGCAAGAACACTGGGTTGAACTGGGTCAAAATTCTTGTGAGAAAATGTATCGGCTGTGAGCAAATGTTGGCATTTGGTGAGAGGGTGACATATGCTACGAGCTTGAGCGTTTGTTACAGACGGATATCTATTCCATCTAACTCGGTAAGTCCTGATTGAATTACAAGGACAGTAAAGGTGAAGCATGAGTAAAACACAGCAAGAGGTCTCGGTTGATAGCACCGATTTATTGACAGAAATCTCGGTGGCTTACTATCAAGATGGGGCAACCCAGGAAGAAATATCCAAAAAATTTGCCGTCTCGCGTGCCAAAGTCGGGCGGATGTTAAAACAGGCCCGTGACGAGGGTATAGTTGAAATTACCGTCAAATATCATCCAGTGTTCAGCGCCAAAATTGAGCAACGCTTGATAGAGCGCTTTGGCGTGAAGCGCGCACTCGTCGCGCTCGATCAGCCCAGTGAAGAGTTGCAGCGCCAGCAAGTGGCGGGGTTGGTCTCGCGCTACATGGCGAGCACGTTACAAAATGGCACTGTGGTGACGGTCGGGCAAGGACGCAACGTCTCAGCGGTTGCCCACCATGTCGGTGTGATCCCACAACGCGAGGTGAAATTTGTTTGTGGGATTGGCGGTATACACCCGCGCGGTGGGATGTTTAATGCTGACCACATTTGCCGTCAGTTTGCCAAAAGTTATGGCGGCAGTTCAGAAACCCTCTACGCCCCCGCTTATGCAGAGAACCGCGAACAAAAACTGGCGTTTATGCAAAACGGTACGGTAAAACAGACGTTAGATCTCGCCCGCAAAGCTGATGTCGCCCTAGTGGGCATCGGTGACATGAGTGAAAACAGCTATATGGTCGATTTGGGCTGGTTCAGTGCCGAAGAAGTCGTTCAGGCGCGTATGCAGCAGGGGATCGTCGGGGATTTTGCTGGCTATGACTTTTTTGACATCCACGGCGTAAGTGCGACCACAGTGATGAGCGACAGGGTGATAGGGCTGGGCATAGAAGAATTTAGGCCCATTTCGCAGGTGATCGCCATAGCGGCAGAAAACAGTAAACCTTTGGCCCTGCTGGGTGCATTGCGAACCGGCGTTATCGACGTAATCGCGACCAGTGTTAGCAATGCTTTGACCGTATTGAACTTGGATGAACAAATGAACCCAGCGGGGAATTCAAACTAGCACCACCGCGTCAGGGCGCGGTGGTGTTTTACGTGTTTGCGAACTGGATTAAGCGGTCTTAAACCGTTTCATTTGCATGTCGAGGTATTGCGCCACTTCAGCCAGTTCAGTAGCGGAAATCGCAATGTGTTTGATGGTTTCGCTGTTATCTCGAGTGATGTTGGCGGTTTCAGTGATGTTTTCGCTCACAGAATTGGTGACCATGCACTGCTCTTCGACCGCCGCGGCAATTTGCAGATTCGAGTCTTCGAGTTCACCGATGGTGCCATGAATCGCATTGAGCTTACCGGAGGTGACCTGCGCTTGGGTATTGACGTGTGTGACTTTATCGTGGCTCGAATCGATGGACTTGCGAGCCGATTCTGCGCCAGATTGCAATTCACGAATCATGGTTTCGATCTGGCCCGTCGCATCTTGAGTACGTTTGGCAAGTGTTCTTACCTCATCAGCCACGACAGCAAAACCACGTCCTTGCTCACCAGCACGAGCCGCTTCAATCGCTGCGTTCAGGGCGAGTAAGTTGGTTTGTTCGGCAACGCCGTGAATCACTTCCAATATCGAGCCGATGTTCATGGATTGATCATAAAGCGCGAGCACTTGCACAGAGCCAATGGACATGGCTTCATCCGCGCTTTCAATGGCCTGCAACGTTTTCTCAACGTCACCTAGGGTTTCACTGATGTCTTGACCCGCGCGCTGAGTGAAACTGGCTCCGTCTGTGGCGCTCTGCGATATTTCTGTCGTGCTGGTGGAAAGCTGCTGCACGGCTGAGGCAATTTGATCCATTTCGGCGCGCAGACGATCCGCGGACTGGTCTGTGGTGTGCGTGATCGCCTGCAACTCTTCTGACATGTGACCGACTTTGATACACGAGTCCGCGACCGTCGCAACAATATCGCGCAGTGATTCAATGGTGTTGCGCATGTTACGTAATAGCTGCGCAATTTCATCTTTACCTTTGACCTCGACCTCAATCGACAGGTCGCCCTCTGCCAGAGAAGTAGAAACCTCTTGCACCTTCATCAACCCTTGTCGAATCGCTCGCGTTATCACCACAGCTGCGGTCAGTGACACCAGAATGGCAAGCAGAGTAAGAATCACGATCATTTCAATGGTTTGTGCTTTGTGTTCACTTAACACCTCGGTGAGGGTGACTTGCTGGTCCATCGATTCAAGCTTGATCGCTTCGAGCTCATGAGAGATAGCTTCGCCTAGCTCAAGCATGCTCTTTTCTGCTTGGTGCTGAGTGTCTCGCAAGGTAATCACTTGCTCAAAGCCTTGTTCATAGGCTTGGCGCTGTACAATGAACTCAGCGAGCAGCGCCTTATCCTGGCTAGAGGTAATGAGATCAGCGAAACGTTTTTCAAGCGCTGGGATTTTAGTTTGAAAATAGGCTCGAATGGTCTCGATGGTTTCCGGTTTCTCTTTGTGAAGGTAATTGAGCACTTCAATATTAGCGAGTAAGAATTTCTCCATCACCATCGACGAGTAATACTCAATATCAGCGTCGCCGTTGCTGTGCGCAGATTCAATCATGGATTCGAGGTCGTATAGGGCCTTTTTCTCTAACGCCACCATGTCAACAAACACTTTCTGTTCCACTTGCTCGGTGGAGCGCTTAACCACATCAAACGCTTGGTGGAATTGTTTTGCCTCGTCGAGCACCGCATTGAGGTGCTTGGTACGCAGCGGATCATCGGTGAGCTTCAAATCATCTGAGATGATGCTGATCAATTTGTTGTAGCGTTGGTTGTAGATATCAAGTTGCTTGGGGGAGAGCGTGTTGGCGTATTGCAGGGCGCTTAAACGGACTTTGAGAAAATTGGCTTGTATCTCACCGGCCAGTGTCGTTTCTTTGGCAAGGTGACCGTACTGTTTGAAGTTTTGACTGACGCCTGTCATACCCTGATAGCTGTACCAGCCTGATATGGCGAAAAATATCAAACAAGTGGCAAACGCAAGCCTCAGTTTGTTTGCGATCGTCAGGTTGTTCATGCCGCTTCTCCGCATTAATCCGTTAAACCTCAATTAAGCGTATACGCAAATAGGAGAAGCGCCATGTTTGAACAAATAAAACTTTAGTTTAGAAACGAATTGCCACTAAATAGTGAGTGGGTTAGCACTCGATAGGCAGGTCAGGGCGACTTCCCCATTCCGTCCATGAACCGTCATAGACCTGCAGTTGGCGATGGCCTAGCTCATACGCCGCGAGGGCTAAAATGCAAGCGGTGACGCCAGAGCCACAGCTGAATATTAACGGTTGGTTGTTGTGGTGCGCGGCAAGGCGTGATGCAAATGCCGAAGCGAGAGCGTCACGATCTTTCATTTGCCCGTTGTCGATGAGTAAAGAAAAAGGCAAGCATTGAGAGTGTGGAATATGACCACTACGTATCCCTTCTCTGGGTTCCGGTACTTGGGCATCAAATCGGGCTTGTGAGCGGGCATCAAGTATAGTGGCGCTTTTTGCGTTAGCAAACTCTAGGACAGCATCCGCATGAATAAATCCAGCTTGGCTACGTTGGCCCTCGAAGTTACCCAACCCTTTGGGTGCGTTGTGGGTTGGTTGTGTCGCATAACTTTGCGCTATCCAAGCTGGTAGGCCGCCGTTAAGCACATAGACCTGCTCGTGGCCCATGCATTTTAGCATCCACCACGCTCGCGGCGATGCGAAAGTGCCCGTATTGTCGTACACCACAATCACACTGTCTTTATTTAAACCCAATGCTTGGGCTTGACGGTTAAAGGCGCTTTCACTAGGCATCATATGCGGTAAGCCATAACTTGGATCGTGAAAATCATCATCATAGTTAAAGCGCAGTGCCCCGGGGATCACTTCATCAAGCACTGGCGCAGGGGTATTGGGGATCTGGAATGAAATACTGGCATCCAATACCACCAGCTCTGGGCGATGAAGGTGCTCACGGAGCCAGTGGGCGTTAACGAGTGCTGACATTGACTTTCCTTATTCGTTTTCGGTGCTGATTTAGGTGCGCCTGTTAGATGTGATTTGAGCCTCGTCCAGACAGGCGGTTACTGCTGTGAGCCGCAGACCTGACAATCAGGTTGTTTCATGAGTGCCATTTCACGCCAGTTGAGCGTCAGGGCGTCAAACATGAGGAGTTTACCTTCACAAGGCTGACCAAAATGGGTGATGACTTTGATCGCCTCGAGTGCCTGCATCGCGCCGATAATTCCGACCACGGGAGACATAACGCCGGCCTCCACGCAGCTCAGCGCATTGGCGCCAAATAGCGCGCTCAGGCACTGGTAACACGGTTTACGCGCGTCTTGGTAAGTGAAAACGCTTACTTGTCCTTCCATGCGGATCGCTGCGCCAGAAACAAGTGGAACTTTATGAGTAAAACAAAGGCGGTTTAGCTGATTGCGTGTTTCTACGTTGTCACTGGCATCGATCACAAGAGAATGAACGCCGATCAGCTGGGAGAGACGAATGTCGTCCAAACGCGACTCGACGGTATGCACGACGACGTGCGGATTCAATTGGCGTAGAGACTCCGCCGCAGATTGGACCTTTTTCTTGCCAATGTCTTGGTCATGATGGAGCACTTGGCGCTGAAGGTTCGACAGCTCAACCTCATCATCGTCAACCAAGGTCAAGGTACCGATGCCTGCGGCGGCGAGATATTGACTGGCCGCGCAGCCAAGGCCCCCGGCGCCCAGAATGAGGACAGAGGCCTCTTTGAGCGCTTCTTGACCGTCAAAATCAAAATCGCGCAAGATAATTTGGCGATTGTAACGGAGCATTTCTTGATCAGATAACATCACCAAGTTCCCCCCTTATCAGTACAAGGTTGAATTAAAGAGCTGAATGTGAACGGTTTCGCCTTCGGCAACATTGCCCCGTTCGCGCTCCAAAATCACGAAACAGTTGGCAAGGCTCATAGAACGAAAAGCGCCTGAGCTCTGATTACCTGTCGTTTCAACCACAAATTGCCCATTTTCGATGCGGTAGATACCACGTTGATAGTCTGTTCGTCCCGGCGATTTTTTGAAGGCGGTTTTGGTTATGGCGGGAATCATTGGCGGCGCCTGCCACTGCGTGTGTCCGGCTAATTTCGCTAACATGGGTTGCACCAGCACGTATAGGGTCAAAACCGCAGAGACGGGGTTACCCGGCAGCCCACAAAACCACGCACTGGAGAGCTGACCAAACGCGAACGGTTTGCCCGGCTTGATCGCTAGCTTCCAAAAACCAATTTCGCCGAGCTGTTCGAGGATGTCTTTGGTGTAGTCCGCTTCACCGACACTGACGCCCCCCGAGGTCACCACAACGTCAGCCAGTCTTTGTGCCTGTTCAAATGTCGCGGCCAGCGTTTCAGGGCAGTCGGGTACTATGCCTAAATCAATCGGCTCACAGCCAAAATTTTCAATCAGAGGTTTGATGCCATAGCGATTGCTGTCGTAGATTTGTCCGTCAAGTAGAGGTTCGCCGAGTGGCTTCAATTCATCCCCTGTGGAGAAAAACGCCACGCGAGGTTTACGGACCACTTCAACATGACTTACTCCCAAGGTTGCGATCATAGGAATATCGCGGGCCGTCAGTCTCTCTCCTTTGGGTAACACCACATCGCCTTGGCGAATATCATCTCCGGTCGGGCGAATATTGTTGTTGGGTTTGACATCGGTTTGCAGAAAGCGGATACCCTCATCACTCACTTCGGTATTTTCTTGCATGACCACGGCATCGGCACCGTCTGGAATTTTTGCGCCAGTCATGATGCGAATGCAGCTTCCTGCTGGCCATTCACCTTCAAACGGTTGGCCTGCGAAAGATTTACCCGCTAGTGGCAAGATCGCTTGCTTCGACAGATCCGCACGCCTGATGGCATAGCCATCCATCGCAGAGTTATCAAAAGGGGGCACATTAATAGGCGAGAGAATATCTTGTGCTAGGACAAAACCGATCGCGTCGGCGAGCGGTAAGCGTAGGGTGGTTTGAATCGGCTTAATCGGCGATAGCATTTTTTCCATCGCTTCTTCAATGGGCATTAGGCCCGGTGCGTCACAGCATCCCATAGAGTAAATTCCGTTGTTTTGATTATTATTCACCCCAAATAACCACAGGCGTTTAGGGTTGACGTAATGGTTGACACTCTACCATACAAAAAGCAGCACAAATCAATCCCCGTCAGTAAAATGTGGATGTAATTATTCAAAAATCCGAGTATCCTTGTCAGCCATCCGAAAGGGGTAAATATCCCGATTTGACGGCAGTTAGAGTATTAAGAGGAAGTCGAATGTCAGGTCTTAGCGAGTCCGCGAAGTTAGTAAAAGAGGCGCTAGAACGTCGCGGGTTAGAAACCCCGATGGTGCCCAACGAATTTAGCCGAGACGAAAAGAAGCAGAAGATCGAGCATCACATGCGTGAGATCCTCGCTTTGCTTGAGTTAGACCTAAGTGACGACAGTTTGGAAGAGACGCCGCATCGCATTGCCAAAATGTACGTGGATGAGATTTTCTCTGGCTTGGATTACGCCAACTTCCCTAAGATCACCGTGATCGAAAATAAGATGAACGTCAGTGAGATGGTCCGTGTTAAAGACATCACCGTGACGAGCACTTGTGAGCACCACTTAGTGACGATCGATGGTCGTGCAGCGGTGGCGTACATTCCGCGCGGTAAAATCATCGGTTTGTCCAAAATTAACCGCATCGTACGATTTTTTGCTCAGCGTCCACAGGTCCAAGAGCGAATGACTCAGCAGATCTTGGTGGCCTTGCAAACCTTATTGGAGTCGGACGATGTCGCGGTAACGATTGATGCCACTCACTATTGTGTCAAATCTCGCGGCGTGATGGACGCGACCAGCGAAACCACCACCACGGCGTTGGGGGGGATTTTCAAATCGAACCCCGCGACCCGACATGAGTTTTTACACGGTATTCGATAGATAAGTAAAAACCGCTTCTTGTGAAGCGGTTTTTCGTTTTACCCATTTTAAGCGTTACGAGCGCAGACCAAGCGCTTGTTACAGTCGCCACCGCGCGAACCCATATTGAAACAACAAGGACACCAGAGTGAACCTTTCATTTGACCAACTTAACCTCAAAACCGAACTCAAGCAGACCCTAGACTCAATGGGTTACACTGAGATGACGGCCATTCAGCAGCAGGCGTTGCCGCTTATTCTCGACGGGCAGGATGTCATTGGTCAGGGGAAGACGGGCTCTGGTAAAACCGCGACCTTTTCTCTTGGCGTGCTGAACAATCTGAATGTGGGTCGTTTTCGTGTTCAATCATTGGTGCTGTGTCCTACTCGAGAGCTGGCTGACCAAGTGGCGACCGAGATCCGCACGCTGGCGCGAGGCATTCACAACATTAAGGTACTGACGCTGTGTGGCGGCATGCCAATGGGCCCTCAAATTGGCTCATTAGAGCATGGCGCGCATATTTTGGTCGGTACACCGGGGCGTTTGTTGGATCACCTCAGCAAAGGTCGCATCAATCTTGATGAGCTGAACACTCTCGTTTTAGACGAAGCGGACCGCATGCTGGACATGGGTTTTGAAGAGGCCATTGATGCCATTTTGGCTGAGGCGCCAAC
>NZ_JCBDGX010000098.1:0-20553 GCF_059834345.1 Vibrio sp. R11-SG3-ISO3-SZ | reverse complement strand
CAGTGTACGAGCAATTTCGATGGTCGCAATGCGTTGCTTAACCACCGTAAACAGCGCGGTTGCCAAACCCACAATACCACCGTAGATCAAAGACAAACCCACATCGGTATTTTCAAAAGCGCCCAGCAGATTAAACGCTTCGCCATCCGCTTTGAGCGCTTGACCACCGGTGTAAAGCATGGCCGCGACCGTTGCAATGATTAACAGCACAATAGGCAAAACCAAATCAAGGACGCGTCCGCCTTCGCTTTCACGAATATCCAGCTCTTCATTGAGCTCGTGCGCTTCTTTGGTGTCGTTCTCTGCATCTTTGTCAAAACCACGGCCTTGAGACGCCGCAATTTCATGGCTGCGCATCTTACCGATGTCGAGACCAAACCAAGCCACAGCAAACACCATCAACAGCGCAAATACCGCATAGAAGTTCATCGGAATCAAACGCACGTAAGCGCCCAACGCGGAATACTCTGTGATGCCATGAGACACTAAGATGCCACCAATGATGGTCATAATGTAGGCACCCCAGCTTGATGCGGGCATCAAGACACACATAGGGGCAGCGGTCGAATCGAGAATATAAGCCAGCTTAGAGCGAGAGACGTAAAAACGGTCCGTGACTGGGCGAGAAATCGCGCCCACCGCCAAGCTGTTAAAGTAATCATCGACAAAAATGAACACGCCCAAAAACGCAGCAAGCAGTTTTGAACCGCGTTTACTTTTCACACGAGACTGCGCCCATTCAGCGAACGCGCGAGTGCCGCCTGAGAGCGTCAGCAGTGCTGTCATCATACCGAGCAAAAGCAAGAAGCCGACAATACTCATGTTCCAAGTATTGAGGCCACCGTCTTCTACGAAAACGCCCGATACGGTTGACGCAAGATAACCCGACGCACTCGAAAACGAATAGTCGTTAAGCAATACGGCACCTAAAACGATACCCACACCGAGAGACACAAGAACGCGACGCGTAATGATCGCAAGACTCAACGCCACGAGTGGTGGCAAAAGAGATAAAGGAGATGAGGCAAAATCAATTAAATTCATGATCTTCAAAAACCAGTAATAAATGGTTAGAGATCTACTGCAGATTAGTCAACCGCACGAGGCCGTTGATAATGTTGAACTTAGCGACAGGGAAGTAGACACTTCACCCAACCCTACAGTAGCGCTCCATAGTTTTACACATTATAGACTATGGCAGTGTTAGCCCTTTCGAGACTAACCCCAGCGAACTCCTTTGATATGGAAGCCCACTTCGGCGAGATAACCTTTCACGCATGCTCATTGGCATCACCCCAACAAACGCTACTATTTTATTCCGCTCCTCTACCGCACAACCAAAATAATCAACCAATGAAACATCAAATTAACAAAGGTTTTACTGTAGTCATGCATTAGGTGGCGCCATTGTACCCATCTAAAACTGCATTTCAACAATTTGGCTCGTTTTGTTGTCACTTTTATTGCTTAGCGATGGTACAAACAGGAAGCCAACTCTCAATTTGATGACAATTCACACTGTGCTGACGTTCAACGCCCGGGACATTAAAAACTCGGTGTTGACTGCAATGCCAAATAGATAGCACTTTCTCCAAGTCGAAATATGTGCTGTGATCGAAATCGTAAAAGAAAACGTATTGAGGTGGTTCATTTGAACTATATCGACATTATAATGCCAACTATTAGGCAAATTCGTTCTCATGCTGATTTCGGCGACTTTTATCTAAACAGTACCATCAGGATAAGAAACGTTTAATAATAGATATGAAACTCTATTATTAAATCTGAGCGTCAAAACAAGACTTAGCCGAATGATCGCTCCAATAAAGTAAAGAAAGGTAAATTTGGCTGACAGTAACAATAAATTTATCGCATTCTGCTAAGAATGGATTGTAATGTTTAAATATCAGGATTAGTATTTAAGAAATACTCTTAAATAAGATAACAATGAGAGATGTTATGTCTGAACTAACAAAAACACTATTAAATATTCGTAGTCTTCGTGCAGCAGCACGTGAACTGACTCTTGAGCAACTGGAAGACGCCCTAAGCAAATTAACGACAGTCTTTACTGAGCGTAAAGAAGAGGAAGAAGCGCAGCGTGCAGCAGCGGCAGAGCAAGAAGCCAAACTGGCTGCCATTGCTGAGCAAATTTCTAAAGAAGGTATCGATATTGATGCCCTTTACTCTGCGCTTGCTGGTGAAACAAAAACCAAAACAAAATCGAAACGTGCACCTCGTCCACCAAAATATAAATACGTGGATGCAAGCGGAGAAACTAAAACTTGGACAGGTCAGGGTCGCACCCCATCTGCTATTCAACAGCAATTGGATGCAGGCAAGAGCCTAGAAGAGTTCCTGATCTAACTTTCGATGTAAGTTAGTTCAAAAAAAAGCGCCTTTCGGCGCTTTTTTCGTTTATCGTTCCCAGTAGGCTTCTTCCAAGCTATCTTCTCGCTCTGGTAAACCTTTCGAAAGACGTGGAGAGTGCTGAACCAATACCTCATAACTGGCACGGTTGGAATACTTACATACTTGTGAAAAGGAAGAGTAAGTTAAAAACGCATGCGCGTGTTTACTCGAGTTGGGCACATTTTCTTTGTGGTATTTATTCGCGGCCATATCGTGCAATAACGCAGACAATGCCGCATCACCGGCGCCATTGGTGTTTTTAATTTTCTCCGGACCACCCATGTATGGTGAAATATGGGAATATACTTTGATCGCTTGATCGCAATTATCTTTTAATGCAGGGCGGCTAAATTCATAACGATTGAATTCCGCAATACTACCTGGCAACAAAGGCAATGACGTTTCACGTTTGGCCGCGTCTTCGGTATAACCGGCCATAAACAAGCCAAGTGGCCCAGCAGTACACAGCACCAAATCGACCCACTCCAAGGCTTTGTCTGATGCCGCAAGCGGGTCGCTCTCCCCAGTGAGCGCATGCGCCTCATCTTCATTCATCGCTACAACGGTGACATGATCGCGCAAAAATTGCTGCCAAAACTGCGGGTCATCTTGGATGACAAACTTAGTCCCTAACGTGAGAACGACCGGTACATCGTGCTTTTTCGCGTACTCAATAGCGCGCATGGTCGCTTCTGGCATCGGATCGCCCGCTTTGCAGCGCACCAAATACGCAGTCAGCACCAGTGCAGAAGCATTTTTAAAGATTTTTTCTGGAATGCTCTCTGGTTTAAGCTGGTTCATCTGCCCTTCACTAATGGCAAAAGTGCGCTCCCCGTCTTCGGTGATCAGCGCGAAGCAGCGTCCAATCGCGCCGTCGACACCTTGCAGATAATTCAAATCCATTCGACTGGAGGTATTGCACAAATAACGATAGCCGTAACTGCCGATCTTGATGTCCTGACTCATGACACCCAGTAGCGTCGAACGGTCATCCGCCAACACAGAATAGTTGTGCAAGGTATTGCCAATCGTACCACCCGCGTATTCATTGGTGATCAAATCATCGCGCTTTAGTTCGTCGTATAACGCTTCGGCCGTCGCATCATCAATCACCAGTGAGTGTCCCTTACTTAACTGGTATTTTTCGATGAGCGAGCTACACACTTTGGCTTCAATATCCACTAAGGTTTGGTCGATACCAATAATATGGGTGCGGGACATTTTCTTGCTGTCCTGCGCTTGAGTCACTAAAGGATCGCGAGCATGAACCGGGAAGTAATGTTTGGATTTGCGTTGGCCGGGAAATTTCATAATCAGAGTAAAGTAAGGGATAAAAAGTGGCGCGATTCTACCGCGCCCTTATTGGCGCGGCAACTCCCGCTAGTATAGCAAACGTTTGCTCGCACATTTAACCTAGCACAACGTCTATAACGATTAGCGGCGGCTTATTCGCCTTCCATAAAACTCAAATCTGGCAACAAATCCAAGTGCTCAGAATAGCGTTTAAGATTAAACTCGCCATCGTTTTTCATCACATCAAAAATTTCGATTGAGACTGCGCAAGCCATCATGGCAATCGCTTCGTCTCTTGCTGTGCCTGTCATCATCAAACGCATTAACGTTTCTTTCACTTTGATGGGGTTGCCATCTTGGAGTTGGTTTTCAATCACTTCAATAAGTTGTGTTTCTTGCAGCAGTTCGTCTTGGTGTTCAGTCATGAGGAGTTCACTTAATAATGAGATAGATGAGCCTAGGACTCTTGAATTTCGCCCACTATGCCACAACTAACCCTGCATTACCCAACGATATCCGAGCTAACTGTCGACGTAATGACCATCAACGCAATCAACCGATATGTTGTGATATTTACGCGAGGTACATTGCCGTGTTTAGCAGATAACTTGGGCTCTATTTGTCGAACTATGGGCTGCATAACAACCTAGCGAGAACAAGCTGAAAAGCATCGGTGTGATTTCGATCTCGGATCTGTCACCGCTACCGGCTTTCTGCTAGAATTTGCATCCAGTTAAATTGAGTGGTGTGACCTAATGTCTGAAAACTGTACTGACAACAGTAAAAAGAAAGTCATCGTCGGTATGTCTGGCGGTGTAGATTCGTCCGTTTCTGCCTACCTGTTAAAGCAACAAGGCTATCAGGTTGAAGGCTTGTTCATGAAGAACTGGGAAGAAGACGACAACGAAGAATACTGTACAGCAGCAGAAGATCTCGCCGACGCGCAAGCGGTGTGTGACAAGTTGGGCATCCACCTGCACACCATTAACTTTGCTGCCGAGTACTGGGATAACGTATTCGAATACTTTTTGGCGGAATACAAAGCGGGCCGCACGCCGAACCCGGATATTCTCTGCAACAAAGAGATCAAATTTAAAGCATTCTTGGAATTCGCCGACGAAGTCCTCGACGCCGACTACATTGCGATGGGTCATTACGTGCGCCGCACCTTCCCTGACAATGGCGAAGCACCTAAGATGCTGCGTGGATTAGATGGCAATAAAGATCAAAGCTACTTCCTCTATACACTAAGCAGTGACCAAGTAGCGCGTAGCCTATTCCCTGTTGGCGAGCTTGAAAAGCCGGAAGTGCGACGCATCGCCGAAGAGCAAGATTTGATCACCGCCAAGAAAAAAGATTCCACCGGGATCTGTTTTATTGGTGAGCGCAAATTTACCGATTTCTTATCTCGCTATCTACCTGCGCAACCCGGTAAAATCGAAACACCGGAAGGCAAAGTGATTGGCGAGCACCAAGGTTTGATGTACCACACGCTAGGCCAGCGCAAAGGACTACACATTGGTGGTCAAAAAGGCGGCGGCGGTAATGAAGACCCTTGGTACGTGGCAGACAAAGATCTGAAACGCAATGTGTTAATTGCTGTGCAAGGTGCAGATCACCCTCTGCTCAAGTCTGAGGGTTTGGTGGCTTCACAGTTACATTGGGTCGATCGCACACCGATTCGCGAGCCAATCAAATGCACGGTAAAAACCCGCTATCGCCAAACCGACATCCCTTGTACCATCACACCTATCGATGATGAGAACATCAAGGTTACCTTTGATGAGCCTCAGGTGGCGGTGACCCCAGGGCAATCTGCGGTATTTTATGATGGTGATGTGTGCTTAGGTGGCGGCATCATCGAGCAGCGTCTGTAATGGACAGTGTGTCTGTAATCAACAGTTTATTGATAGGAGTACGATTCGGTGGCTAATGCACTCTATGACCGCACCATCGCCTTTGCCGGTATTTGCCAGGCCGTCGCTTTGGTTCAACAAGTGGCGAAGAACGGTTACTGTGACAATGACGCGTTCGAAACCTCGTTAAAAGCGGTCTTAAACACCAATCCAAGCAACACAGTGGCGGTGTATGGTCGTGAATCCGATCTTAAACTGGGGCTTGAGTGTTTAGTCAAAGGGATCGATAGCACGCCAGCAGGCAGCGAAATCACACGCTACATCATTAGTCTCATGGCGCTTGAACGTAAACTCAGCGCCCGCCGCGACTCTATGTCTCAGCTTGGCGATCGCATCCAAATGTTGGAGCGCCAACTCGAGCACTTTGACCTACACAGCGAGCAAATGATCAGCAACCTTGCCAGCGTCTACCTGGATGTCATCAGTCCGGTGGGTCCGCGTATTCAGGTCACTGGCACACCGTCCGTATTACAGCAGACTAGCAACCAGCACAAAGTACGTGCCTTATTGCTCTCCGGCATTCGTAGTGCCGTGCTATGGCGTCAAGTGGGCGGCAAACGTCGCCACCTTATTTTTGGACGTAAGAAGATGGTGGAGCAAGCACAAATTTTGCTCGCCAGAATGTAAGATACACCACAGAGAATCTTGGCTCGCCACTCGGCGAGCTTATTTTTTCTCTGTCGGATAAGAATCGCGCAAACGTTTGCGCAATATTCGTGACAATTGCCACAGTTATTGGTATAAAGCTCACCAGATTTAAAACCCAATTCAGGAGAACATCATGGAACTGTCAGCACTGACTGCTGTTTCACCAGTAGACGGCCGTTACGGTAGCAAGACAATTGCACTTCGCAGCATCTTTAGTGAGTTTGGTCTACTAAAGTACCGCTCTATCGTTGAAATTCGTTGGTTACAAAAGCTCGCAGCGACCGATGCCATCGCAGAAGTTCCTGCCTTCAGTGCAGAAGCGAACCAGTTCCTTGATGACCTAGCGGCTAACTTCTCAGAAGAGGACGCGGCTCGCATCAAAGAGATTGAGCGCACCACCAACCACGACGTCAAAGCCGTTGAGTATTTCCTTAAAGAGAAAGTCGCTGGCGTTCCTGAACTGCATGCCGTGAACGAATTCATTCACTTTGCATGTACATCAGAAGACATCAACAACACTTCTCACGCTCTTATGCTTAAAGAAGCGCGTGACAGCGTGATTCTTCCTGAAATCAAAAATATCATTGATGCGATCAAAGCACTGGCTGTCGAGTACCGCGACATCCCGCTACTCTCTCGTACTCACGGTCAACCAGCATCACCGACCACTATGGGTAAAGAGATGGCGAACGTGGCGTACCGTATGGAACGTCAATACAAGCAGATCGAAAATGTTGAGATTCTCGCGAAAATCAACGGCGCAGTGGGTAACTACAACGCGCATCTTTCCGCCTACCCTGAGCTTGATTGGCACCAGTTCTCTGAAGAGTTCATTACGCAATCTCTTGGCGTAACGTGGAACCCATACACGACGCAGATCGAACCGCACGATTACATCGCAGAACTGTTTGATGCCATCGCACGTTTCAACACCATCCTTATCGATTTCGATCGTGACGTTTGGGGTTACATCGCACTGGGTCACTTCAAGCAAAAAACCATTGCTGGTGAAATTGGTTCTTCAACCATGCCACACAAGGTGAACCCAATCGACTTTGAAAACTCAGAAGGCAACCTAGGTTTAGCAAACGCGGTATTTGGCCACCTAGCACAAAAACTGCCTATCTCTCGTTGGCAACGTGACCTAACGGATTCTACCGTGCTACGTAACCTTGGTGTGGGTGTGGGTTACGCAATCATTGCGTACACGTCGACCCTAAAAGGCATCAGCAAACTGGAAGTGAACCGTGAAGCCCTGCTTGCTGAGCTAGACAAAAACTGGGAAGTGCTTGCGGAGCCTGTGCAAACCGTTATGCGTCGTTACGGTATTGAGAAGCCATACGAGAAGCTAAAAGAGCTCACTCGTGGTAAGCGCGTAGATGGTGAAGCAATGCGTCATTTCATCGACGGTCTAGAGCTTCCAGAGCACGAAAAAGCGCGTCTGAAAGAGATGACACCTGCGAACTACATTGGTCAAGCCATCGAGCTGACTGACAAGCTCTAAGCGAGCGTTCTCGCAGCAACAATCAAAAGACTTTGCCTCGGCAAAGTCTTTTTCATTTCTGGCGTTTTCATTTCAGAGTATGTGAGCCTCGCTTAGCGATGAGGACTGTTTAAGGCGCCTACTGCTTTTGGAAAAAGAGCGTGATTTGCCCCACTTCCATCCCCCATTTCTTTATCTTGGTCAGGTTGAACACGTGCCGTTCATCTTGTCGATATAGCCAATCATCAAAACTGACTGACACACTGCCGTCATCCAATGGCAGTTCAAAATCGTATTGCCATTGCAGCGCATTACCGACTTCTCTTCCGCGGGCGGTACCGATGATGTCATCGGCTTTTCCAGTGTAGCGACCAGCGTCACTGCGTGTTATCGTCCAGATGCGCTGACTCAACTCGCCATCATCAAAACGAAAATCTTCCACCAGCGTTAACGTGTCACCCTCTACTGTTCCGTCAATAGTGACAAAAAAACGCCGAGTCTGTTTATCTGTATAGTCTTGCACCATCCCCCACGCGTGGGTTTCGCCTTGAAAATAGTCGAACAAATCAAAAGCTGGACCGCTAGTTTGGTAGTCATCAATATCGGCACTACACCCCACCAATACGACACTCAAAAGTATCGCCGCTAAACGAGCACCTAAACGAGATATCATCGCTGCTTTCCTATCAGTTGTTGACGCAATCTTGGGTAGTCAGTTTTGGGGGAAAGCCATATTGAGACAAACGCATCATTAAAGGCTTCATCGTCGATAATGCCAATGCGCTGCGTATCCGACTGACGCGTATAATAAAACTCACCCACTTGACCGTTGGTCACATAGGTTAAGTTGTGCCCCTGTTCGATATTGGGGAAAACCTCGGCCAAACGAGTCAACCAACCTTGTGCAACCTCTTCTCTGTAGCCGAGTTTTTGCCACTGCTCCATCGTGGCATTGAGTAACTGACCTTGACTGATGTTACGCTGATAAGTAATGGAGAGCGCGAGTGGATGAGGCGTCACGTCGTCACTTTCCCGGTATTGACCATTGGGCGCGCGTAACTCCGACTGGTAAATATCAAAAAAGAGCATGGAGAGCTGCGCCTGACCGACCACCGGCCAGTGTGACCATAGCGCGTTCTGCGTCTGTTCATTACCTCCCCCTGAAACGTGTCCCGCTGAAATGGAGGCGTGCGCGTATTGAGACAAGCACAGCACGCTAATCAGGAATGTCATGACCTTTTTCATTGCCGTATATCCTTAACATCAAACCTATCACCACCATCCACTGACCAAAAAGAATCAGTAAACTGAGTGTGGGAGAATAGCCGAATTCAACCGCACCAAGCCGCTCTCCCGCCCAATAACTCAAAGCGCCCGAGAGCCCTCCTATCACTGTTACGATCCAACTGGGGTATGTATTCACCAAGGGCAACAAAAAAGTGCTGTACCAGATGAATATCGCCCAAAGCGCCGATAGCCAAATCGGTATCAACCAAGTTGAATGCATCGCGTACTCGAACCGCAGTACCCCCGCAAGCATATTGACACTGTCGATGCCAATACCAACAGCGAAAACGATACCAACAAAACTCAAAGGCAACGGCTTAGCTGACACCCCTATGGTGACCGCATAAGTCGCCACCACCAGCGCAACCAACCACCATTGCCACGCCTCATTGCCTAATACTGCGAGCAGCCAAAGCGCTTGAAACCAGCTCGATATCAGCAGTAAACGAATCATCAGTTATGGTCGCTGAAATGTCATATGAACGGTGCTGATGCTCTTGGCTTTAAAGCCCCCTTCGCAATAGCAGAAGTAGTAGTTCCACATGCGAATAAAACGCTCATCAAACCCTAAGTGTTTGACGCGCGCCAGCGAACCATTAAAGCGTCGATGCCAGTGGTTGAGCGTTTGCGCGTAGTCCTGACCAATATCGAATAGGTTTCGCAGCACCAAGTCACTGTGTTTGGTGGTGGTTTGTGTCAAGGCCGTGATGGATGGCAGAAATCCTCCCGGGAAGATGTATTTCTGGATAAAATCCACATTGTCGCTGTAATAGTCATAGCGCTGATCGGCAATGGTGATCGCTTGAATGGCCATCAATCCACCCGGGCGCAGTAGAGACTGACACTTCTCGATATAAGAGCGCAGATACTGTTTACCGACGGCCTCTATCATCTCGATAGATACCAATTTATCGAACTCCCCCTCAAGCAGACGATAATCTTGCTTGAGCAAAGTAATATTATCCTGCAAGCCAAGTGCTTCTATCCGGCTCGCGGCGTATTGATATTGTTGCTCAGAGATAGTGGTTGTGGTCACATGGCACCCGTAGGTCGTCGCCATGTAGATGGCCATCGCGCCCCAACCCGTGCCGATTTCAATCACTCGGTCTTGCTCGTTGAGCTGCAATTCCTGACAGAGTCTCTCCATCTTATTGATCTGCGCTTGTTCTAATGAGTCACTTGGGTCAGTAAACAGCGCCGAAGAGTAGAGCATCTCTTTATCGAGGAAGGTTTGATATAACTCGTTGCTCAAATCATAGTGCGCTTCAATGTTCTTCTGCGCCTTCTCAACCGTATTGCGATTTAACCAATGGCCGAGCTTATAGAGGATTTTAGAGAGTAAGCTGCTGCGACTTTCCAAGGCATCCAACGCGGATAAGTTCTTCGCCATCAATTCCATCACTTGGGTCAGATTCGGGCTGTCCCACCAGCCATCCATATAGGCTTCACCTGCTGCAATGCTGCCCCCCTTGAGTAGACGCGCGTAAAAGCCGGGGTGCTTAACTTCAACAATGGCATGGGGTCCATTATCTAAGTGCTGATTGGATCCGTGATGCTGACCAAACGTCTCTTGTCTTTGACTGCCATCACTGTCACTAAACACTTCTCGTATGGTCAGTGTCCCGACCTGCAGATGGGACAGAGTCGAAAAGGCGAGATTACGCGCCGTTTTTTGCACAGTGGTCAGCGCTCTTGGTATGGGCATTACTTGCGAATTCATTGTTCTCTTTGCTCCTTGCAACATGTCCGGCGGACTCTGTTTTGTGCGTACATTTGTCTTTGTTTTAGGTGCTAGGGTTTTAGATGGCTATACGCCTTGGCTAGCTGTTGGTCTCTTTGTCTTGGTAGCCGGGTTCTTGGGAACCGGGATGGGAATAAAAAGGCGCCCCTTTCACCCACAGTTTCAACGCGTGCCAATAAATACCTATCACCACTTTTACTGCCATAATCGGCGTTGCGATCAATCGCTTAGCGAGTTGAGTGGAGGTAAGAGGCTGTTTGCGCATCGCCATCGTGGCATCAAACACTTTGGTTCGCGTTGTCTCCTCCGCATTACTATGACATTCAAGATGGACAAACAGAGACTCAGTGAGCGGTTTGAGGCGCCATACGTAAGTCTGTTTAATTGGGTTAAACGGTGACACATGAAAAGCCTTATTGTGACGCCAAGTGCTGGCATCATTGGCATCCACCGCATAGTAATGGCGCTCGTTCCAAGGCGTGTTGGAGACCTCTGCCAATAAGTAGCGCCATTGCCCTTGTTCATCATAAAGGTAGTAAAAATTGACCGGGCTGAAGTAAATCCCGAGGTACCTAAGATGGAGGACGGCTTCAACGCGGCCTCGCAGGGTAACACCCGTCAGCGCTTCGACCTTGTCTTGCACCGCGACCTTGAGACTGCCCTCGCCAACATAGTCACTGCGTTTGAATCTCGCCCAGTGCCACCAGCGTGTACCAAATGCCCAGACTCTGCTCTCCAGCGCCTCTAGCTCATCCAAATCGATGCACGGCATAAAGAGCGGATAATTGAGACTGTGCGAGATGGGCGAAAAACGCCGATGTCTCACATCCCCCACCAGCAGTGCACTGCGCAACGCGTCTGTCATTAGGCGGCTCCTCGTGTCGTCTGCGCGAGGGCTTCGATACCGCGAACTACATCCAGGGCGCTGCGTACACCGTCCTCGTGGAATCCGTTGTACCAGTAAGCGCCGCAAAACCAGGTTTGACTTTGCCCGTTGACTTCCTCTCTGCGGCGCTGGGCGTTGAGAGATTCGGTATTGAACACAGGGTGATGATAGTTGAAGGTACGCAGCACTTTACTCGGTTCTATATGCTCTGCACTGTTGAGTGAAACGCAAAAGGTCACTGGCGCTTCGATGTGCTGAAGAATGTTCATGTTGTAAGTCAGCGTCGGCGCACGAGTGTGCTGGCCGTCTCCACCTTCAATCCAGTAGTTCCAAGACGCCCATGCAGCTTTGCGAGTCGGGAGCAACGCCTCGTCTGTATGCAAAATCACTTCGTTGGCTTGATAGGCAAGATGGCTCAGCACTGAGGTTTCGCTTTCACTGGCATCAGCCAACATCGCGAGCGCTTGATCACTGTGACAAGCAAAAATAACCTGATCGAAACGTTCAGACTGGCACTGTTCGCTTTGCTTCGCGCTTCGGTCAACATAGTGAATCGTCACGCCTGCCGAATCACGCGTGACACGAGTGACAGGCGTGTTCAAACGAATTCTTTCTTTGAAGCCTTGGGTCAGAGGGTCGATGTACTCACGCGATCCTCCCTCAATCACATACCATTGCGGGCGGTTGGTGACGTCCAGCAAGCCGTGATTGAGGAAAAAGCGGGCGAAGAAACCGAGTGGGAAGGCGCGCATATCCGCCAACGTTGATGACCAAATCGCGGCGCCCATCGGCAAAATATAGTTCGTACAAAAATAGTCACTGAATTCATGTAGAGTAAGGAACTCCCCAAGGGTCAGAGCACTCTCTTGACTGGCCTGTGCTTGCGCTTTCACTAAACGGTTAAAGCGCAAAATCTCGAAAATAAAACGATAGAACCTCGGGCGAAGCCAATTTCGCTTCTGGGCAAACAAGGTTGTGAGTGTGTGGCCGTTATACTCCAGTCTATTGTCGTCGTTTCTCACACTGAAGCTCATCTGGCTCGGTCTGCCACGCACGCCAATCTCCTGCATCAACTGGATGAAATTGGGGTAAGTGCGATCGTTGTAAACAATAAAGCCGGTATCTACCGCGTAGGTGCGCCCTTCAACCTCCACATCCACCGTGGCGGTATGCCCACCTACATAGTCGTTGGCTTCAAACACGGTGATGTCGTGGTTTGGGTGTAGGTAGTAACCACAGGTTAAACCTGAAATACCCGAGCCGATGATTGCTATTTTCATTGTTGTTATCCTTGTTCCCTATCCTGTTATCTATGCAGCGAATGCGTTCAACGCGAGCCGAGTAGTCGGCTGACCAGCGCGGTTTGCCAACGATAAGGCAACGAACCAAAAACGCGCAGTAGCGTGGTGAATCGTTTGGGGAAATAGAGCGTCGACACCCCCTTTTCCAAACCTCGTCGAATTGAGTCCGATGCCGATTGCACCGAAACCATCATCGGCATATCAAACGTGTTTTTGTCCGTGAGCGGCGTTTTGACAAAGCCTGGAAAAATGATCGTGACATCAACGCCTTTGGACTTGAGATCCAACTGCAGCGTGCGGGCGAGATAGCTAACCGCCGCTTTTGAGGCGCCATAAGCTTCTGCCCTTGGCAAGGCGACTTCACTGGCGATCGAACCCAAAATTGCGACACGTTGCCCTGGTGAAAAATGCGATTGCGCGGCGGTGACGAGATTGACCACCCCCATCACATTAATCGCAAAAATGCGCTCGAACAGAGCAGCATCCATCACACCATCATCGATGTACTCACAATCTCCGGCGCTGAGCAGCCATACGTCCGGTGTGTTCTCGAGGGAGTCGATGGCTTGAGTTGTCTGCGCGAGATCGGTGACATCAAACCGCAGTGGCGTTATCGTCTCAAATTGCTGCGCCAGCTCTGCGAGCGCTTGCTCGTTTCGACCACAAGCGATCACCTGCCAGTGGTCGCGGGCGTAATCCATCGCCAGCTGCTTGCCGATGCCAGAGGTCGCCCCCGTGATGAGAACGGTCTTCATTGTCCGAGCCTCAGTTTGATCGATTTAATGACGCTACCCAAAATAGGCAAGTTTTCGTACAACATTTCACCAAGATCGAAGTAGTCGCGATGGTAAATCACTTTGCCATCGGCAAATTTAAGATGAGACACGCCATTGACAGCAACAGGCTTGCCTTTGGACAATTTGGGGTGCTCCAACGTCATCACCCAAGTTAAAAAACCCATATCGCCGCTTTGTTGGGCGTGCTGAATATCAAACTCGCAGCGCTGGACATTGCTATAAAGCGACTGGAAGTAGCGCTCAAGCTCAGGCCAGCCTTCCATTCGATGCGCGGCATCTTCAAATACCACATTTTGGTGATAGACCTGCTCAAGCAACACCAGATTATGCTTATCGAGTTGCTGATAGATATTGCCGACTGACTGGACGTCCATTTCGCCTCCATCTTACATTCACACAAGTTATACATTTTTATTTAATGTACAACTTATATAACCTTAGTTGAACATCAAAAGTTGTACAAATTATTTTTTGTACAACTTTCTATTGCCAGCTTGTACGTCTGCTTAGCGAATAAGATCAAAAAAAGGCTTGGTGATAAACCAAGCCTTTTCAGTCAATTAAGTTGTCTTTATGACGAGATAAGCGTTATGAGTTGCGCAGTGCGGCGATGCGCTTATCCAATGGAGGGTGGCTCATAAGCAGTTCGGTCATTGAGCGCTTACCGTTAATACCAAAGGCCATCATCGATCCTTCGAGTTGAGACTCGTGGCTCACTTTAAGGCGCTCAAGTGCGGCAATCATCTTGTGTTTGCCAACCAAATTCGCCGCACCCGCATCGGCGTGGAACTCACGGTGACGGCTGTACCACATGGTAATAAAGCTCGCGAGGAAACCAAACACCAATTCCAACACCATAGAGACGCCGAAGTAGACCATCATGCTACTGCCGCCCTCTTCGTCGCGGTTCGACGAGACGATATTGGCAATAAAGCGTGACAAGAAGATCACAAAGGTATTCACCACACCTTGCATCAAGGTCATGGTGACCATATCACCGTTGGCGATGTGGCTCACTTCGTGTGCCAACACAGCTTCCGCTTCATCGCGGGTCATGTTGTGCAAAAGACCGGTCGATACCGCGACCAGAGAGTCATCACGCTTAGCGCCTGTCGCAAAAGCATTGATATCAGGAGAATCATAAATGGCCACTGTCGGCATACCGATGCCCACTTGGTCAGATTGACGTTTTACGGTTTCAAGCAGCCAGTGTTCTGTTTCGTTGCGTGGGCTTTCAATTACCATGCCACCAACGGAGCGAAGCGCCATACTCTTAGACATCAAGAGAGAAATGAACGAACCGCCGAAACCAAATACCGCCGCCATTACCAGCAAGCCCGATAGGCTACCTGGCTGCAAACCGGTGGTCGCATAAACGATATTAAGCACCACACTAAGCACAAGGATAACGGCTAAGTTGGTCGCTAGAAATAACATGACACGCTTCATTATTTACTCTTCTCCACGCAAAAGCTGACAGTGAACAGATCCATCGCCTGTTCTGAATGAACTGTTGCAAATGACCTGTTGTAGATGAATTGTGGGCACATTGACTCAATATCAATACCTAGCATAGGAATTATTTCAGGCTAAGTATGACGCACCCCACAATTTATCAGGGATAAAGAGAGTGTATTCCTTTTCTCAATAACGTTAAGTGGCAAATTGAAACATTTGATGTCACAGCACTTTTTCACCTCTATCTTGTATCATTCAACAGGCCAACCAAACACCATTAGACTTTGGTCTTATTGCTGCATCTTGGTTTCATGGTAGATTTCAAACAGATTTTCACTTCCATGGATAAGGGAACGACATCATGGTTGAAACTAACAACTATCAAATGGCTATTGATATGCTTCGTTGTCACTTAGGATTGTCTGAGGATGAGGCCAAACAACAACTGGGGTTAGCCTTGGGGCAATCAGCGCAGAACCACGCAATGGAAATGCAGCAAGCCATGCTGGGGCTAAGCGAAGAGCAGTAAACGGCAACGACATAAACGCATCGGATAAAGACGCAACGAGAGAGGGCAGCCACACGGCTGCCCTTTTTGTCTCTTCAGTGCGGTTATCGCCTAAAACCGATCACACTTCTAACAAAGGTGAGGTCGCACCAGCAATCAACGGCTCAACATTGATGTATTTTGCCAAATCTTTGCGTTTGACGCCCGGCACGTATGGAATCTCGCCGATTTTAGGTGCGTCAATCTTGTTCTCAAGCATTTCAATGATGTCACGATAATGCTCTGTGCCCGGGTTGACGCGGTTTGCAACCCAGCCAATGACGTCAAGACCATCGGCTTTGATGGCATCTAGCGTCAACATCGCGTGACTCAAACAGCCCAGCTTAATACCCACCACCAGTACCACCGGCAGCTTTTCTTGCACGACCCAAGTCGATAAACAGTCACTTTCGGACACAGGTACGCGCCAGCCGCCCGCGCCTTCGACAAGGACCATCTGCGCATTTTGCTTGTGTTGCGCCAACTTATCGCTCAGCACCGCGTAATCAATCGTCACATTTTCGCGCTGCGCCGCAATATGTGGTGACGCGGGTAGCTCTAGCGCATACGGGTTGACGTCTTCATAGGCGACATCCAACGTTGCAGCGCTTTGTAAATAGAGCGCGTCTGAGTTACGCAGTCCAAATTCTGTCTGTTCGCTTCCAGCCGCAACCGGCTTGTAGCCAATTGTCTTTATTCCTTTCTCGGCTAAAGCGTTGAGGATTGCTTTAGAAGCAACCGTTTTGCCCACATCGGTATCCGTACCAGCAATAAAAAAAGCATCAATCATCGATGTATAACCCCTAAACAAACCTGATAAGTTGCGGGTAACAACCCCTCTTGGTTTTGAAATACCTGGTACGCTTGCTCTAACTTTCTAAGCGTTTGGCGACTCATGAGTCCCGGTGAGCGGCCGCTCACATGGTTTGCGCCAATGCCCTTTAAATCACGCATTAGAGAAAAAGCAGTCTCATACCACACTGTGACAGCGGGCAAGTCTAGATGATGGTGGGGTGATTCAGATTGCGCTAACGCAAGTTTTAACTGATTGACGGTAATAAAATCGTTAACGTGTTGATATGAATCAATATTACGCCATGCGCTTTTCAACTCATCGAGCGATCCATCCAGCAAAGTCGAAAATACAATCTCACCGCCCTTTTTCACTACGCGGCGCATTTCTTTAAGTGGCAGAGCCAAGTCCTCGCACCACTGCAAAGCCAAGCTTGAGAACACGTAATCCACACTGCCCGCTTGCAGCGGCAACTGTTCAGCATCGCCCAATTGATAGTGCATGTTAACGTCACCGCAGCGCGCTCTCGCGGCCGCCAGCATATCCGGAGAGAGATCAAGACAGATCACCTTAGCCCCGCGCTGTTGTAACTGCCGAGAGAAATACCCCGTCCCGCAGCCGACATCCAGCACGACTTGACCACTCAAATCGCTGGGCATGCGTGCAAGCAGTCTCTCACCTACATCACGCTGGAAAGCCGCATGGGCATCGTAGGTGGCGGATGCTTTGCTAAAAGCATCACGAATGGCGGATTTATCGCTCACTGCTTTATCGCTGACTGTTTTGACGCTCACCGGTGTAAGAGGATGTGGGGAAGGTGTCTTTACCGCGTGCATGAGTGTCCTCGTCCCGTGGGTTTTCTTGCGCCTTTGATGGCTTGGGCCAACTGATGAATGTGCGTTTTGGTATGATTGGCGGTTAAAGTAATGCGTAGCCGCGCGCTGCCTTTGGGTACGGTTGGCGGGCGAATGGCGGTCAACCATATACCTTGCTGTTTCAGCTGTGAGGCGGTGGCCACCGCATCGTCACTCTCGCCAATCAGCCAAGGCTTGATGGGTGTCGGCGTTGCCACGTATCCAGGTTCGTCACTAAGTAGTTGATCGTACAGTGCCGTCAACTCAGCTAGCTTATCTCTGCGCCACTGCTGCTGCTCTATGATCTCGCTCGCTTTATGAAGGGCGACCGCTTGCGCCCCGGGCATGGCTGTCGAGTAGACATAATGGCGAGCAAATTGCGTCAAGTAATCGGCCAATTCGTCATGACACAGAATCGCCGCACCGGAGAGACCAAACGCTTTACCAAAGGTGACAATCAACACCTGTGGTTTGATGCCCGCATGTTGGCAGCTGCCGCGTCCACCTTCGCCGAGCACGCCGATACCGTGAGCGTCATCAACCGCAAGCCATGCCTGTTGCTCTGTGAGCTCGCTGATCCCTTGCAGCGGCGCAAGATCGCCATCCATGCTAAACACCCCTTCGGTGATAACAAGGGTCGCAGCTTCAGGATCGATGCGGTTCAATACCTGGCGCAAATGCGCCATATCGTTGTGTTTAAAGCGCTTCATGGTCGCAGGACAGAGTACCCCTGCTTCCATCAAGGATGCGTGGTTGAGTTTGTCTTGAATCAGCACATCGTCTTGCTGAAGTAAACTCAATAGCAGCGCTTGATTAGCGGCAAAACCGGAGCTGAACAGCACCGCTCTCTCATAGCCTAGCCATTTACACAGCCGCTCTTGCAGCGCTTGATGTGCGCCGCCATGACCTGTCACCAATGGCGATGCGCCTGAGCCATTGCCATAGACGGTAATGCCTTGCTGCCAGGCTTGCCCAATAGTGGCGTTCGTCGCAAGACCAAGATAGTCGTTGCTGGAAAAATTCAAGTATCGGCGCTCGTTATCAGCAATCTCCACCTGATTGCCACCGTGCGAAGTGCGTGTCTGACGCAGTAAGCCCTGCGAGCGGCGCTCGGCCAGCGCAGCGCGCACGCGAGAATCAAACGCTGGCATCGTAGAACAGGTCGTCTTTGGCTGGACGAGCCGCCACACGTTCCACAACGCGATCCAGCAGATCGTTCTCTTCTATTTCATCCGGCTTTTGCGACACCTGTTGACTGTTGATACCCAGCTTTTTGAACAGCTGCATATCTTTGTCTTCCGATGGGTTTGGCGTGGTCAGCAGTTTGCAACCATAAAACACCGAGTTGGCCCCGGCCATAAAGCACAGTGCTTGCATCTGCTCGTTCATATTTTCACGTCCAGCAGAGAGGCGTACTGCAGAGCGCGGCATCATAATGCGCGCAATGGCAATTAAGCGGATGAAATCAAACGGCTCGACGTCCTCGACCTCTTCCAGTGGGGTCCCTTTGACTTTGACGAGCATATTAATCGGCACACTCTCTGGGTGTGTCGGCAGATTAGCCAGCTCAACCAGTAAGCCCGCTCGGTCATTGGCGCTCTCACCCATGCCAATAATGCCACCGGAGCAAATCTTCATGCCTGCGTCACGCACGTGTGACAGAGTGTCCAGTCTATCTTGATAAGTGCGAGTAGTAATGATGTTGCCGTAGAACTCTGGCGAGGTATCTAAGTTGTGGTTGTAGTAGTCAAGACCAGCCTGTGAGAGCTCTTTCGCCTGCTCGGCCGTCAACATGCCCAGAGTCATACAAGTCTCAAGCCCCATCTCTTTGACGCCTTTGATCATCTCGGTGAGATGAGGCATATCGCGCTGTTTGGGGTTCTTCCATGCCGCGCCCATACAGAAGCGTGTGGAACCCGCACTTTTCGCTTTTTGCGCGGCATCGAGTACCCGCTCGACTTCCATCAATCGCTCTTTTTCAATGTCAGTTTGGTAACGCGCACTTTGCGGACAATATTTGCAATCTTCCGGGCAAGCGCCGGTTTTGATCGACAGCAGGGTACTCACCTGCACGTGATTGGCCTGCTGATAGTGGCGATGGACGGTTTGCGCTTCAAAGACTAAGTCCATGAATGGCTTTTCCATGAGCGCACGGACTTGCTCGACAGTCCAGTTATGACGTACTTCCACCTGCTTTCCTTTTTATTATTGGATTGATTTCTCGCCAGTCTACTGACACCATACGCACTGTCAACACAATAAAAACACGCAGGTTTACATCTGCTTAATATTTGAACTTTGATTTATTAAGGAACTTTGATGGATCTCGCCTTTGATCGCCGCCATATCTGGCATCCGTACACTTCTACTCTCACACCTCTGACCTGCTACCCTGTTCGTAGCGCAGAGGGTGTCTATCTTGAATTAGAGAGCGGTGAGCAGCTGGTCGATGGCATGTCGTCTTGGTGGGCTGCGATTCACGGCTACAATCATCCTGCGTTAAATCGTGCCGCCCATGAACAAATTGACACCCTCTCTCATGTGATGTTTGGTGGCATCACCCATCAACCGGCGATCACCTTGTGTCAAGCGCTGCTTGAGCTCGCACCGGATAATCTTGAACAGGTGTTTCTTGCCGATTCTGGTTCGGTGGCGGTGGAAGTGAGCCTAAAAATGGCGCTGCAATATTGGCATGCGAAAGGCGAGCCGCGCTCAAAGTTTCTCACCCTTCGAGATGGCTACCATGGCGATACCTTTGCGGCGATGTCGGTAACTGATCCTGACAACTCCATGCATTCACTCTATAAAGGCTTTCTGCCTGAACACATTTTTGCTCGCTCGCCTCAAACAGGCTTCTGGCAAACGTGGCAACCCAGTGATCTGGACGATTTTCGTCAACAGCTCGCTAATCATCATCAAGAAATAGCGGCGGTCATTCTTGAGCCCATAGTGCAAGGTGCGGGAGGCATGCGCATTTATCACCCAGAATTTCTAAAAGGCGTACGCCAACTGTGTGACGACTATGGCGTGCTGCTGATATTGGATGAAATCGCCACCGGCTTTGGCCGCACAGGCAAGCTGTTTGCCTGCGAACACGCCGAGGTTCAGCCAGACATCCTCTGTGTCGGTAAAGCGCT
>NZ_JCBDGX010000097.1:0-11530 GCF_059834345.1 Vibrio sp. R11-SG3-ISO3-SZ | reverse complement strand
TCCCTATTTGGCCAAGAGATGCCAAGAGAGAATGTCCTGTTTGAGCTGGTGGACACCATTCGCCACGCCAAAGACGACAACAGCATCAGCGGCCTAGTGCTCGCGCTGCGTGACATGCCGGAAACCAATCTCACGAAACTGCGTTACATCGCCAAAGCCTTGAATGAGTTTAAAGCATCGGGCAAGCCCATCTATGCGGTCGGGGACATCTACAACCAAAGCCAGTACTACCTCGCCAGCTACGCGGATAAGATTTATCTTGCCCCGGATGGCGCTGTGATGCTCAAAGGCTACAGCGCGTACTCGCTGTACTACAAAACCTTGCTTGAAAAGCTGGATGTCAGCACACACGTTTTCCGTGTCGGCAGCTATAAATCGGCTGTGGAACCGTTTCTGCGTGATGATATGTCCGATGAAGCGCGTGAATCCGCGTCACGTTGGCTCGGTCAACTGTGGGGCGCGTACGTTGACGATGTGGCGACCAACCGCCAAATCAGTGCAGAAAAACTCAATCCAGATATGGATAGCTTCCTAACACTGCTTGAGCAATACCAAGGTGATTTAGCGGCGCTCTCTAAAGGATTAGGCTTGGTGGATCAACTAGCGACACGCCAACAAGTGCGCAGCGAACTGATCGACGTGTTTGGCAGTGATGGTGACGATAGCTACAACTACATCACTTACTATGAATACTTACCGACCATGCGCATGCCGCTGAACCTTGCCCAAGATGATATTGCCGTCGTGGTGGCAAGCGGCGCGATCATGGACGGCTCACAGCCGCGTGGTACCGTCGGTGGCGACACCACTGCTGCCTTACTTCGTCAAGCGCGCAGCGATGACAAGGTGAAAGCGGTCGTGTTGCGCGTTGACAGCCCCGGAGGCAGCGCCTTCGCCTCAGAAGTAATTCGCAATGAAGTCGAAGCGCTACGCGCGGCGGGCAAGCCTGTGGTGGTGTCGATGTCGAGCCTAGCGGCCTCTGGCGGTTACTGGATATCAATGAGCGCCGACAGCATTGTGGCGCAGCCAACGACGCTCACCGGGTCAATTGGTATCTTCAGTGTTATCACGACATTTGAAAAAGGGCTCAACAAACTCGGCATTTATACCGATGGCGTTGGCACATCACCCTTTTCTGATGTCGGTGTGACCACCGGTTTGTCAGACGGCGCCTCGCAAGCCATTCAGATGGGTATCAAGCATGGCTACCATCGCTTTGTCGGCTTGGTCAGCGACGCTCGAGATATTCCGCGCAAAGATATGGACGCGCTGGCACAAGGTCGCGTTTGGACGGGTCAAGACGCCCTAAACCTAGGCCTTATCGACAAAATTGGTGATTTTGACGATGCGATTGCACTCGCGGCTGAGCTTGCTAACGTCGAGGACTACAACATTTACTGGGTTGAAGAGCCACTCTCTCCAGCGCAGCAGTTCTTGCAAGAGCTTATCAACCAAGTGGAAGTGCGCGTTGGCTTAGACGTAAGCGCGCTGCTACCCGCCTCACTCTCTCCCGTGATTCATCAATTGAGTAGTGATGCCGACCTATTGCAAAGCTTCAATGATCCTAAAGGTCACTATGCGTTTTGCTTGAACTGCCAAGTGCAATAGGACAAGCACTCCTCTGACCTAGGGCATGACAGCGCCACTCACGCTGCCATGCCCTTTTTTCTGCGAGTAATTAATATATAATCGCGCACACTTCCCTACATACGGTTTCTGAGTCATGGCTAGAAAACATATCTACATCGCCTACACAGGCGGAACAATTGGCATGAAAAAGTCACATGATCACGGTTACGTGCCGGTGGCTGGATTTATGGAAAAACAGCTCGCAAGTATGCCGGAGTTCCACCGCCCAGAAATGCCTGAATACACCATTCACGAATACGACCCGCTGATTGATTCGTCCGACATGACCCCGGCCGACTGGCAACAAATTGCTGACGACATCCGTGATAACTACGACAAGTACGACGGCTTTGTCATTCTTCACGGCACCGACACCATGGCGTACACCGCCTCCGCGCTCTCTTTCATGCTGGAGAACTTAGGTAAACCCGTGATTGTGACAGGCTCACAAATTCCACTGGCAGAACTGCGCTCTGACGGCCAAGCGAATTTGCTCAATGCCCTGCACATCGCTGCCAATTACCCCATCAACGAAGTGACGCTGTTTTTTAACAACAAACTGATGCGCGGTAACCGAAGCACAAAATCTCATGCCGACGGCTTTAATGCTTTTACATCACCCAACTTACCTCCTCTGTTGGAAGCAGGTATTAATATTCAAGTGAGCAAAGATGTCACGGTAGGCCAAATGCCGAGTGGCGAGTTTAAAGTGCATGATATTACCCCTCAGCCGATTGGCGTCATTACCATGTACCCTGGCATCTCGCATGAAGTCATTCGCAACACCCTGCTACAACCTGTGAATGCGATGATTCTGCTGACTTTTGGTGTTGGCAACGCGCCGCAAAACCCACAGCTTCTGGCTCATCTTCAAGAGGCGTCTGAACGTGGTGTGATCGTCGTGAACTTAACCCAGTGTTTGGCGGGTAAAGTCAACATGGGCGGTTACGCAACAGGCTGCGCCTTGGCTGAAGCAGGCGTGATCAGCGGTTTTGATATGACGCGCGAAGCGGCGCTAGCCAAACTGCATTATTTGCTCAGCCAAAACCTCTCTTACGACGAGGTAAAAGTGCAAATGCAACAGGTGCTGCGCGGCGAGATGACGCTCTAGTCCGATGTGACTCAAATCAAATCATAAAAAAGGGGCTGATGTTCAACATCAGCCCCTAGCTATGTCAACGATGATGACACCGATAGGTCATTAACCGATGTGCGTCGCGCCGCCCATGTAAGGTTGCAGCACGGCAGGAATCTCAATACGGCCATCAGCTTGCTGGTTGTTCTCAAGAATCGCCACCATAGTACGACCCACTGCGAGGCCAGAGCCATTAAGTGTGTGGACCAACTCAGGCTTCTTCTCGCCTTTACGACGGAAACGCGCCTGCATACGACGAGCTTGGAAGTCCCACATGTTTGAACAAGATGAAATCTCACGGTAGGTCTGCTGCGCCGGTACCCAGACTTCCAAATCGTAAGTCTTACGCGCACCAAAGCCCATGTCACCGGTACATAGCACTACTTTACGGTAAGGAAGTTCAAGCAGTTGCAGGACTTTCTCAGCATGACCCGTTAGCTCTTCCAATGCATCCATTGAATCTTCTGGTTTGGTGATTTGAACCAGCTCAACTTTGTCAAATTGGTGCATACGAATCAAACCACGCGTATCACGACCGTACGATCCCGCTTCAGAGCGGAAACAAGGGGTGTGAGCCGTCATCTTTAGAGGCAAATCCGCTTCATCAGAGATGGTGTCACGCACCATGTTGGTCACTGGCACTTCTGCCGTAGGAATCAATGAAAGACGACGTAGCTCTTCGTCGCTGGCTTTCTCTTCAAGCGGCTCGGTATGGAACAAGTCTTTACCAAACTTAGGTAGTTGTCCTGTGCCAAACAAGCTGTCAGAGTTAACAAGGTACGGCACGTACATTTCCGTGTAGCCGTGCTGCTCGGTATGCAAGTCCAGCATGAACTGTGCGATCGCACGGTGAAGGCGAGCAAACTGGCCTTTCATGACAATAAAGCGCGCGCCGGTGATCTTGGTGGCGCTAGCAAAATCAAGACCGCCTGCAATCTCACCTAAATCGACATGATCTTTCACTTCGAAGTCGTAAGTTTTAGGTTCACCCCAACGTGAGATTTCCACGTTGTCGTTTTCGTCTTTACCGTCTGGCACATCCTCTGCTGGCAAGTTAGGCACAGATAACGTAATGTCATCGAGCTTCGCCATAATCACGTCCAGTTCCGCTTTTTTCGCGTCAAGATCGCTACCAAGAGAACCGATTTGCTTTTTGATCTCTTCTGCGCCGGCTTTGTCACCTTTCGCCATCAATTGACCGATCTGCTTGGAGATGGAGTTACGAGTGGATTGTAAATTTTCAACTTCGACTTGAATCGACTTGCGTTGCTCTTCAAGTGTACGGATTGTCTCAACGTCAAGGTTAAAGCCTCGGCGCGCTAGTTTTGCAGCTGTGTCATCCAGCTCTGTACGAAGTAATTTAGAATCCAGCATTGTTAACCCTATGCTTATCAATAATGTGCTTTAAGAATGTGCGTTTCTGATTTTGGCCTGCCACTGTGGTGCTTGACCAAAACCACAACCGAATAAATGTATCTAAAATAGGCGCTTATTCATAGCGCTTTTGTGGGCTTTTTGCGTCTAAACTAGCCAAGTAATCTAACTTTTCGCCAATTTTCGTTTCTAAGCCACGATTGGTCGGCTGATAGTATCGCGTTTCACTCATTTCTGGTGGCAAGTAGCGCTCGCCTGCGGCGTAAGCACCTGGCTCATCATGCGCGTATCGATACTCAGCGCCGTAACCCAAGTCTTTCATCAAGCTAGTGGGCGCGTTGCGTAAATGGACAGGCACTTCGTACTCAGGCAGGTTGTGTGCATCGGCCAAAGCTTGTTTCCAGGCACTATAAACCGCGTTGCTCTTTGGTGCACATGCGAGGTAAACCACCGCTTGCGCGATCGCCCGCTCACCTTCGGCCGGCCCGACTCTGGTAAAGCAATCCCAAGCCGATAGCGCCACTTGCATGGCTCTTGGATCCGCATTACCAATATCTTCCGACGCAATCGCCAACAGGCGTCTCGCGATATAAAGAGGATCGCACCCTGCGGCAATCATTCTCGCCGACCAATAGAGCGCAGCGTCGGGGTTAGACCCACGGATGGATTTATGCACCGCAGAAATCAGGTCGTACCATATATCGCCTTTGTTATCAAAACGGGAGACTTTTTCACCTGCGACTTCGGCAAGCAGCGGTAAGGTAATGGCTTTGCGCCCCTGCGCATCATCTTGAGCCATGTCGTACAACAGCTCGAGATAATTGAGTGACATTCGTGCATCACCATTCACTAGCTCAGAGAGACGCTCAAGCACACCTTCGCCAAAGTCCGCATCAATATGGCCGAGTCCGCGCTCGGTATCGTTAATCGCTTGATCCAGCGCTTGGCGGATTTCCGCTTGAGAAAGCGAAGTCAGTTTGTACACGCGAGCTCGTGATAACAGCGCGTTATTAAGCTCAAACGAAGGGTTTTCTGTCGTAGCACCAATAAATGTCACGGTGCCATCTTCAATATGTGGCAGAAAAGCGTCTTGTTGTGATTTGTTAAAACGGTGCACCTCATCCACAAATAGGATGGTGCGTCTACCTGTCAGTTTGTTTTCACGTGCTTTTTCAATCGCAGAGCGAATCTCTTTCACCCCAGAGGTAACGGCCGAGACTCGCTCCACTTCAGCATTGGCGTAATTCGCCGCCACTTCCGCTAAGGTGGTTTTACCGGTTCCAGGTGGCCCCCATAAAATCATAGAGTGAATGTGACCAGCCTCCAATGCACGGCGCAGCGGTTTACCCTCAGCGAGAATATGTTGCTGGCCGATGTATTGCTCCACCGTTTGCGGGCGCATTCGAGCGGCAAGAGGACGAAAATCTTCGTCCCCTGAGAAGTCTAACGAGTAATTACTCACCATTAGTTCCTTTGATCGTCCACTTCCACACCCTCTGGGATTTGGAACGTGAACTTATCGGCCGACGGCTTGCCAAGGCGAATATCATCAAAGACAAAGTTGCTGGTTTGCCCATCTTGCTCCACCACGCTAAACCCTTTGACTGCACCTTTCGAGTTAATTTCTAAGCGAAACTGACCTTGGTTTGAATCGACAGCAGTTGGAATAAGGGTAAACTGGTCGCCCTCTTGACTGACACGATAGTTATCCCAATCACTGGCTCGATTGCGGGTAAGCAACACGAAAGGTGTCTGCTCCGTCGCCTGCTCTTGCGAATAAATGCTCACCTGCTCGATAAACGGGCTGTAGTACCACAAGCTCTCGCCGTCAGAGATCAATAAGTTCTCATCGGGTAGCGTCGTTTCCCAACGAAAGAGGCTGGGTCGCGAAATATCGACTGTCCCCTCACCTTGCATAACGACGTCGCCCTCTGGGCTGACCACTTTTTGACTGAAATTGGCACTGAAGCCTTCGGTTTTTTGTAGGCGCGCGTTGAGCTCATCTTTCGGCGCAGCAAGGACAGAACAACTCATCAAAAATAGAGCGGCTAATTTTTTCATTTAGGTTCCTTTTTTACACGTAGACCCAGTCTTTCGACCTACATCTCGGTATTTTGTTCTATTGACCACAGCACTGTTTGAATTTTCGGCCGCTTTCACACGGACAAGGATCGTTTCTACCGATCGATTTGTAAGGATTGACGCTTTGCGCTTTCGCTCCGACTAATTGCTCGTCGGCCGCTTGTGCCACTTCGATCAGCATCAGATCTAATTGGTCAACCAAATCCTCTAACGCTGGCGGCGTATCGATGCCCGCTTCACGCATTTGCTGTTGGGTTTGTTCTTGATCAATGGCCAGCATCATGGTGGTCAATAGTGCCTGTAACATGCGCTCCGTGCCATCGCTCAAGGTCAGGCCTTGCCACTGGGTTTCAATCGTCGGCCACAAGGTCATGAAGCCTTCTGCCACATCGGCCAGCTGCTCATCTCGCGGCTCAGCCAGTAACGCAAGCAGTGAGTAATCATTACGTTTGATCGCACTGTACTGCGCGGTGATATGTGACTCGATAAGATTCGCATCAACCTGATCAGACAAGATCTCACCCACCCACTGCAGCGGGGCAAGTGGCTTGGTCGCTAGGTTAGCGGCCAAGGTAAGTCCTTCAATAAACAAAGGCGATTCTTCACAGGTGGCGGGGTCAAGGATTAACAATTGATAGGTCATCTAGCTTCTTTTGGATTGGGAGAAACCGTCGCATTATACCCCTAGCTAGTGACAATCGAAAGCGAACCCACTAGAATCACGCCTCCCGCAAAGAGGTGAGTGTTATGCGCGTTGTTCTTGGCCCGATGGAGGGCGTCCTTGACCATTTAATGAGAGAAATTCTCACAGATATTAATGATTACGATCTGTGCGTCACCGAGTTTGTCCGTGTCGTGGACCAATTACTGCCAGAGCACGTTTTTCATCGTCTTTGTCCAGAATTACAACAAGGCTCTCAAACCAAATCAGGCGTGCCTGTTCATGTCCAACTGCTTGGTCAAGATCCGCATTGGATGGCGGAAAATGCCCTGCGCGCAGTGGAGTTAGGTGCAAGAGGGATTGACCTTAACTTTGGCTGCCCGGCCAAGCTTGTGAATAAAAGTAAAGGTGGCGCCGCCTTATTGCAGCATCCTGAATTGATTCACAATGTCGTCAAAGCATGCCGCGACGCAGTGGATCCGCGCGTTCCTGTCAGCGCCAAAATCCGTTTAGGTTGGGAGAACCCGGAAGATTGCTTCGAGATTGTTGACGCCATTCAATCGGCCAACGCCGATGAGCTCACTGTGCATGCGCGCACCAAAACGGGCGGCTACAAAGCGAGTGAAATTAAGTGGGAGTACATTGACCAGATTAGACAACGTTTTTCTATCCCACTGATCGCCAACGGCGAGATCTGGAACTATCAAGATGGCCAAGCGTGTATCGAGACGACTGGAGTCGACTCACTCATGGTTTGCCGAGGCGCCTTCAACGTGCCCAATCTTTGCAACGTGGTCAAACACAATCACGCCCCCATGCCGTGGGAAGACGTCGTCAAGCTGCTACTGGTCTATTCTCAGTATGAGATGAAAGGCGATAAAGGGCTCTACTACCCGAACCGCGTGAAGCAGTGGTTCTCCTATTTGCGTCAGCAATACCCACAAGCTGATGCGCTGTTTCGCGAAATTCGCACCTTCAACAAAGCTCAGCCTATCGTTGATCATATTGAGCGTTATCAAGCAACGCTGTTAGAAAATGCATCCTAGAGAAACACACTCTCTAGGATGCATGCCGTTAATTGAGCAGTAGACTGTCGTCGGCCAGTTCTTCGCCCCGTACTTTGGTGAACATCTCGAGCAAATCAGGCACTGTCATGCCCGCTCGTTGCTGACCTTGAACATCGAGTACAATTTCACCTTGGTGGAGCATCACGGTGCGATCTCCACACGCAAGTGCATCTTTCATCGAATGCGTTACCATCATGACGGTCAAGTTGAACTCGCTCACAATGGTTTTGGTCAAATCAATAATGAACGCGGCCATACGTGGGTCCAGCGCGGCGGTGTGCTCATCAAGCAAGAGTAACTTGCTGTCCGATAAAGTGGCCATCACCAAGCTGACTGCTTGCCGCTGCCCGCCAGACAAAAGACCAATGTTATCACCCAAACGGTCTTCCAACCCTAAGCCCAAAATGCTGATGCGCTCTTGAAACAGACGACGCCGTTTGCTCGACAAGGAGAGACTCCAACCGCGCTTTTTGCCTCGCATATAGGCCAGCGCCATGTTCTCTTCAATGGTGAGCTCACCACAAGTGCCTGCCAACGGATCTTGGAACACGCGCGCACATTGACTGGCGCGCTGGGAAACCGTTTGTCTTGTCACATCCAGTTCATCAATCACTACTTGTCCACCCACCATAGGTGTTTCACCGGTGACGGCACCAAGCAGCGTCGATTTACCCGCACCGTTTGAGCCGATCACGGTTAAAAACTGATGCTGAGGTACCTCAAGATCGACACCTCTTAGCGCGCGATTTTCCAAAATGGTCCCTGGGTTAAAGGTGACTTGAATATCTTTTAGCCGAATCATGCGACGCCTCCATTGCTATCGTTTTGCTTTGACGCCCGTGGTGCCTCGGCAGGACTAGGCTTTTTTGCCTTTATGTTGCCTTTCAACTTCGGTGCAATCAGTGCTAGCGCAACCAATACTGCTGTCACTAAGTTAAGATCAGAAGCTTGTAAACCGAACATGCCAGAGCTGAGCGCAAAGGCGACAGCCAAACGGTAGAGCACAGAGCCGACGATCACCGCGACCACCGCGACCCAAATTCGTCGACCCGGGATCAAAGTTTGACCAAGAATCACCGCCGCGAGACCGACAACGATCGTTCCGACCCCGGAGGTCACGTCGGCAAAGCTATTGGTCTGCGCAAACAAGGCCCCCGCGAAACCCACGAATCCATTGGATAGAGCAAGGCCAAAATAGGTGTAAAAGGAGGTGCTTGCACCTTGTGCTGAGACCATGCGCGCATTGACACCCGTCGCTCTCAGCCCTAAACCGAAATCACTGTTGAGCAGTCGAATGACGAACCATGCAGATAACAGAACCAACACGCCCACTAACAGCGGTCGAACCAACATGGGATCGCCCATCGTTTCGAACGGTGTCAGAATGGTATCTTCACCCAACAACGCCATGTTAGGGCGACCCATGATGCGAATATTGATCGAAAATGCGGCGATCATGGTGAGTATCGACGCCAACAGATGCAAGATGCCACAGCGCACGGCAAGAAAGGCCGTGACCCACCCTGTCATCGCTCCGGCAACAATAGCCATAAAGGTTGCAACCCAAGGGTTAATGCCCGCAACTATCGCAGTCGCCGCCACGGCGGCTCCCATAGGAAAGCTACCATCAACACTTAGGTCAGGAAAATCAAGTACACGAAAGGTAAGGTACACGCCAAGTGCCACAAGGCCGTAGATCAATCCAATCTCAAGTGCACCAAAAAAAGCGAAAGCAGACATAAAAACTCCCTTTTCTGCTAATACTCTCCGTTTTTCAGGTGAGAGGTGAGGGAGAACGCGCCTCCCTCGTCAGTGAATTACTTCACGCTTGTCGCTCGTTCAATCACGGCGCTAGGAATCGTGACGCCGAGTTTATCAGCCGCCGTTTTGTTAACCACGAGATCAGAGCCTTTCGCCACTTTGACATCCAATGTCCCTGGCTCAGCGCCTTCTAGAATCGCGGCGACATAATCGGCAGTTTGCACGCCGACTTGGTAGTAATCAAAGCCCAAGCTTGCAATCGCACCTTTTTCTACATAGGAAGTTGCTCCGCCTAACACGGGTGTTTTCGCTTGGTTTGCCGCCACGATCATACCTTCGATCGCGCTGGCAACGGTGTTATCGGTCGGTGCGTAAATTACGTCAGATTTGGCCGCAATGGCTTGTGTCGCTGACTGAACGTCCGCACTTTTCAGCGCCGTCGCTTCGACCACCGTTAGGCCTTTTTCCGCAGCGGCCTCTTTTAACAGCTCGACTAACGTCACCGCATTGGCTTCACCTGGGTTAAACACCACACCAATAGACTTGGCTTCAGGTAAGATCTCTTGGATAAGCTCAACATGCTGCTTGACAGGCGAGAGGTCGGAAAGACCGGTGACATTCTTGCCCGGTTGTTCCAGTTGCTTAACCAGTTTCGCGCCCACTGGATCCGTGACCGCCGTAAATACCACTGGAATGTTACGCGTTGCCGACACCAAGGCTTGCGCCGTCGGCGTTGCAATGCCTACCAATACATCTGGGTTTTCACCAACAAACTGACGAGCGATCTGAACGGCAATCGCTGGGTTACCTTGTGCGGTTTTATAATCGAATTCTAGGTTTTCGCCCTGTTTGTACCCTTTCGCTGCCAAACCATCTAATAGACCTTGACGAGTCGCATCAAGCGCTGGGTGTTCAACGATCTGTGAAACGGCAACCGTAGCAGTTTTCGCTGCAATAGAGGTTGCATTAAGAAGCGCCGCACTGGCCAGTACTGCGGTGGCAAAGATTTTACCTGCTTTCATCTTAACTCCTTGATATAAGCAATAACGATGTTGTGTTTGTAATTAATGAGGGTGTGCTTGTAATAGTTATACCCATGCTTCATGTATGAGCATGGTATTCATTATTACCAACAAGGTGATGAAAAAGGAAGCAACTTTTAACAGTGCAGTAACAAAAAAGAGAGGCGGGTAGACTTCAGTCACGACTGACGTTCAGCATGGATTAAAATGTTGCGCGGCGTGGTTTCTCTCGAACAAAATTCGCCTACGTAGACACGGTATCCGTTCTGCTCTAGGTAGAGCGCTTTGTCCATCACTAGCCACAGTTCAAGCACACGGCGAAAAACTTGCTGACAAAGACTCAATCGCTCCATCTGCCAATAACGCCTCATCCCCTGCTGTTCATAGTCAGCAAAGTCAACGCTCGGTAATTCTATCCCCTTTTGTTGACATGCCCAGTGACAAAACGACTCAAAGCCTTCGGATAACTGTGATTTTTTTACACTGGGGATCGGCTCATAGTGACGATAATCCAACGCTTGACGAAACAGACAATCGAGACCTAATCGATACCTCATTTCCAGTTGGCGATGGCGTTTGACTCGCTCGCCGCCAGTCACGGTTTCTTGTAGCGGGATCCGCAGTTCTTGCTGGGTTAATCCAAGGCTTGATGCCTTTCCTTGAGCCGAGAGAGCTTGATAGGTCTCACCTTCGATTAAATGATAACAGCAAGGTGATAAGGTTATAGCGGGCAGCTTTGCGGCAATGGACTTGTGCATGAGTGAAACGTGTAAATCACCACACGCGTGAAGCGCCACCG
>NZ_JCBDGX010000096.1:0-27752 GCF_059834345.1 Vibrio sp. R11-SG3-ISO3-SZ | reverse complement strand
ACGGTTTCACCATCGAGCTCTATGCGTTTAAGCTCTGGCATCAGAGCGGTCACCTGAGCACCGAGCACCAACTCGATGCCATGTTTTTGATACCACTCTTCGCTGCTCAGCATCAAATCTTGATGGGATTTGCCCGAAAACATTGCCGAGAGCTGAACTCGGTCGTAAGCGATAAAGCGCTCTTCGCCAATCACGGTAATGCGTTTTTCGAGATGCGCGCCGCGCTCGACTAATTGAGCCACCAGATGGTGGCCGACCATGCCATTGCCAACAATTACTATCCGTTCCATGTTCACTTCCTTAGGCAGTCTTTGCCGCTGATTTCGCATCGTCTTGGGTGGACGAGCTCGCGCTTGCTCTTAACGCTGTCTTGGTTTTTGATGCCGTAGGCTCAGGTTTGGCCTGCTTTTCATAGAGGAATCTCAACACTGACTGGCGATATTTTTGATACTGCGGGTTATCCGCCAACGCCACTCGGTCACGGGGTCTTGGCAAATCAATCTCAAGCACTTCGCCGATCGTGGCCGCCGGTCCGTTAGTCATCATGACGATTTTGTCTGAGAGCAACACCGCTTCGTCCACATCGTGCGTGATCATGATGACGGTGTTATTCAAGTCAGCTTGGATTTCCATCAAGGAGTCTTGCAAGTGCGCGCGGGTTAACGCATCGAGCGCGCCGAACGGCTCATCCATCAACAGCACTTTCGGTTGTAACGCCAGCGCTCTCGCAATACCGACACGCTGCTTCATGCCGCCGGAGATTTCATCTGGCTTTTTGTCTGCCGCGTGAGACATGTGGATCAATTCCAAATAGTGCTCGGTTTGCTGTTTGATCCATGCTTTGTTCTGCCCTGCAGCCACCTGTTTGACCGCAATTTCCACGTTTTCGTGCACGGTTAGCCAAGGCAGCAACGAGTGATTTTGGAATACCACAGCGCGCTCGGGGCCTGGGCCGCTGACTTCGCGCCCATCGACAATCACGCCGCCATCGGTGGGCATGTGCAAACCCGCAACCAAATTGAGCACGGTCGATTTACCACAGCCCGAGTGACCAATCAGGGAGATAAACTCGCCACGTTGTATTTGTAAATTGACGTTCTTGAGCGCGATAAATTCGCCGTTAGGCGTCGGAAATCGCATGCCAAGTTGAGTAAGATCGAGTAACGGTTTAGACATGATGAACTCCTATTAACGCAATGCTTGCTGTTTGTTCCATGAGAGCCACTTCTGTAGCTGCAACATGCCGCGATCGAGCAACAAACCAATAAAACCGATGGCAATAACGGCGACCATAATGCGCCCAAGTGAGGCGGAACTGCCGTTTTGAAACTCATCCCAAACGAACTTGCCAAGACCGGGGTTTTGCGCCAGCATTTCAGCGGCAATCAGGACCATCCACGCAATACCGAGCGACAAACGAAGCCCTGTAAAGATCATCGGGATCGCCGACGGCAGGACAATAATACGAATGTGTTGCCACCAAGAAAGCTGCAGCACTTTACTGACGTTAATCAGGTCTTTGTCCACACTTGTCACGCCAACCGCCGTGTTGATCAAGGTGGGCCACAAGCTACATAGCGCAACGGTAAGCAGTGAGTTGACAAAAGATTTAGCAAAAAGCGGGTCATCACTGACGTAGGTTGCACTCACCACCATGGTCACAATAGGCAACCAAGCAAGGGGCGAAACGGGCTTAAGCAGTTGAATAATTGGGTTAAAGGCTTGATACAAACCGTGGTTTAGCCCAAGGACAATACCTAGGGGTACAGCGATCACCGTGGCGAGAATAAAGCCACTTGCCACCGTCACTAAACTGGTGACAATCTGATCAAAAAATGTCGGTTTGCCTGTGTAGGGGCGAATTTTCACCTCGGCGTTGGGATCTTTGGCGAGCTTCTTCGCATTGCGCTTTTCTTGGCGTTCAATGAAGGCTTGTTCTTTTTGGCGCTCATTCCAATGATCGTCCACTAAATTGCTAAATTGCTCGAACGTTTGCACCGGGCCAGGCAAGGTGCCTAATGACGTTTCGACCTGACGTGCACTTAAATGCCACATCATCAAAAACATCAATATGCCGATAAGCGGTAGCAGAACGATTTTGCTTTTGTTCGCTACCACCGATTTACTCGGTATGAGGGAAATGACATTACTCGACATAAGCACTCCTATTACATCCTTGTTACGTCTTGTTGACTGTGTGATTGAGCGCAGCGCTCAATCGGGCTTTCCTAATGTGGGGGGAGTCGCCTCCCCCCGATTTGATCCAATTTTGGGCGTTACACTTTGTCGCTGCCTTTTAGACCAATATTGAATTTTTCTAGGTAGGCATTAGGCTGGCGACCGTCGTAAACGATGTCATCGATGAAATGCGTCTGCGGCGCACGGAAACCATCTTCTTGACCAAAGTCAGGGAAGTCACCTTGCGTCAGAACACCATCTTCGACGAGGGCTTGTGCCGCTTGTTGGTAGATATCAGGGCGGTAGACTTTCTTCGCTACGTCCATGTACCAGTCATCTGACTTACCTTCGGCGATTTGTCCCCAGCGGCGCATCTGGGTTAAATACCAGATCGCATCACTGTAGTAGGGGTAAGTCGCGTTGTAGCGGAAGAAAACGTTGAAATCAGGCACTTCACGTTTGTCACCCTTTTCATACTCGAATGTGCCGGTCATGGAGTTGGCGATCACTTCGTAGTCAGCGCCGACGTATTCACTTTTCGCCAGCAACTTAACCGCTTCCTCACGGTTGGCGTTGTTGTTCTCATCAAGCCAATGGGCCGCGCGAATCAGCGCTTTCACGACTCGAATGTGCGTATTCGGGTACTTCTCTGCCCACTCTTTTGAGACGCCAAATACTTTTTCTGGGTTGTTTTTCCAGATTTCGTAATCGGTGACCACAGGCACGCCTATCCCTTTAAACACCGCTTGTTGGTTCCACGGTTCGCCGACGCAATAACCTTTGATCGTGCCGGCTTCCATTGTGGCGGGCATTTGCGGTGGCGGAGTCACGCTCAACAACACATCCGCGCTTTGCTGGCCACTGTTATCTCCCGCTTCTGGCGCGTAATAGCCAGGGTGAATGCCCCCTGCGGCAAGCCAATAGCGCAGTTCATAGTTGTGAGTGGACACAGGGAATACCATGCCCATATTGAATGGCTTGCCTTGGTCAAGGTAACCCTCAACCACAGGCTTGAGCGCATCCGCCTTGATCGGGTGAACAGGAAGGCCATCATCTTGCTTAGGCACGTACTGTTTCATTTCTGCCCATGTATCGTTGGAGACCGTAATCGCGTTGCCATTGAGATCCATACTGAATGCGGTGATCACCTCCGCCTGTGTACCTATACCAATGGTGGCACCGAGCGGCTGACCTGATAGCATGTGCGCGCCGTCTAACTCACCATCTATCACTCGGTCGAGAAGCACTTTCCAGTTGGCCTGCGCCTCAAGCGTGACGTACAAGCCTTCGTCCTCAAAAAAGCCTTTTTCATACGCAATCGCGAGCGGCGCCATATCAGTCAATTTGATGAAGCCGAACTTGAGATCTTCGAGTTCAGGCTCACCGACCTCGGCAGCACTCATCGGCGCGTAGGCAGACAGTGATAACGTGACGGCTAACGCCGTGCTTTTAAGCAATCCAGCAGTGTTCAGGGTTGATTTCCATTTCATACTCTTTCTCCAATAAAAAAGCGCTACTGCTCGTGATGAGCAGTAGCGCCGATGCTGACTTAACGATTTACCGCCGTTGATAAACCTTAAGTACAATTGAACAAATTGTGTGGTTGCGCAAAGTCGTAATGAATCACGCTTCTAACGTTAGTTATTCTTATTCCAAGTAGCATGCCAACTTATTTAATGCTTAAAATTCAATAAATTAAGTTGATTTTACTTACTATTCCTATTGGTTCTGCTTTGCCTTAGTGCGCTTCGCACCGAGTTGGAATTTTTCTTGTAACCCCAAAGTGGTAGCCTAACCTTTTAACGTCTCTAAGGTGATCAGTACGTTTTTCGCGACTTGAACCATCGATTGACTCGATTGCATCGCCGATTGGCGCATCGCTTTATAGGCGGCAGACTCGTCCACACCGTGGTGCTTCATCAATAACCCTTTGGCTTTTTCTATCCATTTCCGCTCTTCCAATTTGCTGGCAAGTTCGGCCATTTCCTGTTCCATATCTAACATCGACTGTCGAACAGAAGCGGCGTGCAGTGCCCAAGGCGCCAGTGTACAACCACTATCGCTTGGGAGTAGCACATAATCCATTTTTTTAGGTAAGCGATTGATATCCATAGAACTCAATGACTGAACAATCACCAGAAGTGGCAACTTTTTCTCGCGGCAACGTTCAATCAGCAAGGTGAGCTCAGCGCACGGTTGTCGCCAGCCGACCACCACAAATGAGTTGGGGTGCTGCGTGATAATCGCGTCAAATTGCGCCAGTTGGCAGCCTAAAATTGCATCAAAATCTTGGGCGAGTATTGCACTGATTCGGCTTTGCTCTTTGAGTGAATCGCAACAGACGATGATCGGAATTTTCGACATGGCTTGGTACATAGACATTCCTTGTTTTATTGCTCCAGCTAAGCTTTTCAAAACAAGGAATGTGCCAATGTTGTCAGACAGAAGGAGATGAGACCCTATCTAGTTGAATAGATTCTATTTTTCTAGACATTTCAGCTTCAAGCATTGGCGCAGTACTCCTCCCAAAGCTGATAGGCCGACGCAAACGCTTGACTGTAATCGTTGTGCAGCGGGAACAACACAGTCGCCATGGTCGCGATAATGGTGTTCGCCATCATGTTCCAATCACTTTGCGGCGTCTCTAAAGGGCATCCCTTCGGTAGTGGCACATCGGTGAGCAGCTGCTCTGCCTGGTAGTGGGAGGTCACGCCGTTTTCTGAGCTCATCCAGACCGTTTGGCTTACCTTGGGGTTGTATTCTGATTCTCCCGATTGACCTTTGAAAGAGACCACCGCATGTTTGGTCAAGCCAATTTCATGCTCTACCTCTGCATGCAACTGCTGAAAACCTGGGTGGAAACTGCCGCGAATACCGATCGCTGCGCCACTTGGGTTCAGGGCGCGAACCACCGTGTTGATCGGCGTTCTGAGCCCATAGCGATTTTTCCAACCGATCATCTCTTGCGCTTTGGGCGCAAAATGGCGCAGTGGCAAATATGCGATGGCGTGCTGCTCGAGCAATGTTTTAGCCTGTTCTGGCGTTTTCGCCATCTCGATGCCAAGCTCGGTCAAATAATCCTCAACATGCTCTCGCCCCGCGGCAAGGTCATGATAGCCATGCAGCAGCACCTTGTGCCCAGCGTTGGCAAGAATTTTGGCCGCTAATCCATGCCAAGGTTTGCCACTGGCTGGGCGTTTACCGGCGTAACAAGGCCAATCGATGTCGGCACCAAGCTGTGGCATACGTGACTGAAACGCTTTGACGAAACCGGCAATCTCTTGCTTGGTCTCATTTTGCACGCGAATCAGCATTAGCAGCATAGCCATTTGATCGTCCGCGCCCTGCCCATCGAGATATTCATCCATTACCTGATAGGCTTGCTCAAAACTCAGAGGTTTGCGCCCCCTCTCCCCACGCCCAACCGTGCGAATACATTCCTTTATTGTGCTCATACAGCCTCATAAGCCACAGACGCTATGGTCTTCGTTAATTGTTCTCGTAGTTTGACCACTTCACCTAAGATAATCAACGTTGGACTCACGCCTTTTAACGCTTGAGCCATATCGCACAGCGCCCCGAGTGTTGAGATATGAACTTGCTGCTGGCGACTGCAACCGTGCGTCACGATCGCAAGCGGGAAATCTGCCGCCAACCCATTGGCCATCAGCCCTTGTTGTATGTCGGCGGATTTCTCAAGCCCCATATAAAACACCAATGTCTGACCCTGTCCGACCAAATGTGCCCAGGTCGGCAGTGCGCCCGACACCACTTGCCCCGTCACGAAGGTTACACTGCGCGCGACCTCTCGGTGCGTGAGGGGAATAAAACTGCTCGCTGCGCAACCAATGGCGGCGGTGATGCCCGGGATCACCTCATACTCAATGCCTTGCTCTGCAAGTCGCAACCCTTCTTCACCGCCACGGCCGAAGATAAAAGGATCTCCCCCTTTCAAGCGTACGACCTCTAATCCCTGCATCGCCAAATCAACTAAGATTTGACTGATCTCTTCCTGTTTTAGACTCGGTTTTCCGCAACGTTTTCCCACGTAGATGAGTGTCGCGCTCGGTTTAGCCAAATCTAAGATATCGACGTTCACTAATCGGTCGTAGACGATCGCGTCTGCATTCTGAATAGCCTTCATCGCTTTGACGGTCAGCAATTCCGGATCATTGGGCCCTGCGCCCGTCAAAAAGACGTGACCCGTGCCGGGTTTTGGACTCGCCAATTTCAGCGATGCGCCACGCTGGGCATCGTGGTCGATAAATCCAGCGCTGGATAGGCTTTTGCCAGCCCCTTCTCGAAGTCGGTATGTGTCATTGTGTTGATGCTGCAACTTATCCATAGCACTTACCTCATTGTCGCGTTCGGCGACGTATCTACTACTGTGATGCTTTGCGTCGTTGTGTCAGGCGAAACCTGCGTTTGCTCGAACTCTTCCACCAAACGTGCGACTTGTGGTAAACAAGAGCCGCAGTTGGTGCCGCACTTCAATCTGGTTTGCAACTGCGCTACGCTCGAACACTCCCCTTCGCTGAGCGATTGCAAAATCTGCTCATCGGTCACTCTAAAGCAACTGCAAATAAGCTCGCTCTGGCCTTCTTGCGCTGCAAGAGAAATAAGACGGCTGAAATTGAGCGCCTTGCCGACCAACTCCACTAATTTGGTGTAATCGGAGTGGATAGGTTGCTCTGACGTGACCAATAAAGAGCGGACAATGCGCTCATCTCCAACCTCATCAAAATCCACCGCTAACCATCCAGAAGAGGTATCAAGGACAACTCGGCGGGTTTTGATATGGTTGAGGCAGCTAGGTCTGTCACCCACACACAACGTCTGCTTATCTGCGGGCTTATCATGGGCAAAGCGCCAAATTCCGACACGATTCTCCACTTGAAAGGAGTGATACAGGCAATCATCGGGGTCAAATTGGCTGCCAATGTAGAGGCCATAAGTCTTAACCGATACTGGCAGAAGCTCGACCTCGCTTGACTTAAACGCGGGCTGACCAGAATGGGGGTCGGCATCTCGACTTACGACGGCGTTCACTTGTGACTTTCCGCCATACGCCGCCGCCCAATGCATCGACATAAAGAGCTGTTTGTAACTCAAGGTCTCATCCATGCCTACTTTCGCCACAATAGTGGCGTGCGGCCCTTGCGCCGATGCAACTTTGGCAGGTGAGATACGTATAAGTTGGCCGGCCTCAATACCCAAATGGCTTGCCGATAGCGCGTTCATGTACACCGTCGGCTCCGTTTCTGAGGCGGCAAGATGAACCACATGCCCTGTGCGCGTCATGGTGTGCCATTGATCGCGCTGACGACCGGTATTGAGCCACCAGCCTCGTTGCAATGCGCCCTCTTTCGCGGCAATGAAACGCGCTTTACCGTCGGCGAAACTAAAACGCTGCTCGGCGTAAGGTCTCTCCCCGCCCCATTGCTTAGGTTGCCATTGGCGATACTCCTCATCCGTCAGCTCAGCATATTGGCTGATATCCAATAAACGTGGAGACGTTGCATTGATGCCCGTCATGGCGGCATATTCACGAAACACGTCCGCTTCGCTTTGAAAATCAAATCCGTTGCTCACCCCGAGTTTTTCACACAAAAGCGCGCCAACAACGCTAATCGCACGCCAATCGGGGAAAGCCTGCCCTGGTGGTGGCGTGAACTGTCTTTGGCGCGACATGGTGCGCTCTGAGTTGGTCACCATGCCCTGCTTTTCTCCCCAACCTGCGGCGGGCAACAGCAGATCTGCGTATTGAGCGATATCTGAATCGGCGGTGATGTCTGACACGATAACCAAAGGACAGGCTTCAAGTGCGCGGCGCACGTAGTGGTTATCTGGCATCGAGACCACCGGATTGGTTGCCATGATCCAAATCACTTTGATCTCGTTGCGCTCAACCGCTTCAAACATCTCGATCGCTTTTAAACCAGGCTTTCTGGCGATATTAGGCGCTTGCCAAAAGTCTTCGACCAGTGCGATGGACTCATCATCGAAGCCGCGATGGACAGCCAACTGATTGGCGAGCCCGCCGACTTCGCGTCCGCCCATCGCATTCGGTTGCCCGGTGATAGAAAACGGCCCTGCGCCCTGATAACCGATCGCCCCTTTAGCTAAATGCGCGTTGATGATGGCATTGCCTTTGTCTGCACCACTTTGCGATTGGTTAACGCCTTGGCAAAACAGCGTGATCGCCTTGCGCTCTTGCGCAAACCAGCGATAGAAGGTCGCAATTTTCGCCGACTCGACCTTGATACGTTCCGCAATCGCATCCAACTGATATTGGCTAGCGTTCACTTCAGTCAACAATGCCTCAAAGCCTTCTGTGTGGTTGGTAATAAAGTCATGGTCAAGCGCGTCATGTTGATGTAGGTAGCGAATCAGTCCGTGAAATAGCGCCACATCGCCGTCATTGGCAATAGGAATATGCAAGTCCGCTTGGCTCGCGGTGACGGTTTCGCGTGGATCAATCACGACCAACTTCATCTCTGGATTCTTATCGCGCGCTTGTTGGATTCGACGAAACAGCACAGGGTGCGTCCACGCGGTATTCGCTCCACAAATGACAATCAGATTGGCATGATTAAGGTCGTCATAATTGACCGGCACTACATCTTCGCCAAACGCGCGATTGTGCGCCACCACCGCTGAAGACATACACAAACGTGAATTGGTGTCGATGTTGGCACTGCCAACAAAGCCTTTCATCAGCTTATTGGCAACGTAATAATCTTCTGTCAACAGTTGCCCTGACACGTACATGGCGACCGAATCCGCGCCTTGCGTGTGGATCGCCTCCGCCATCGCACCGGCAATGCGCTCTGCCGCTTCATCCCAGCTCACTTCCTTGCCCTGAAATTTGGGGTAGAGCAGGCGCGACGGCATTTTCATGCTCTCTGCAAGCGCGGCGCCTTTAACACACAGTGCGCCTTGGTTGGCTGGGTGGGCTTTGTCTCCAACAATACCTCGTGGGCTAATTTCGACTCCACAGCCGACGCCGCAGTACGGACAGGCCGATTTGATACATTCCTTTGCCATGATTCCTTCCTCTAAAAACAACAAAGCCTCTTCCTGTTGGGAAGAGGCTCCTTTGCCGTTGACGTTGTTATTGTAATGTGTGACTGAGCACGAACTCACTTAGGTCTCTTAGAGTAAAGCAACGAAGATGCCAAATAGAAAAAAACAATAAAATCAGAGCATTAAATATTTTTAACACCCTAAATTGCACCAATTGTGTGCGCAACAGGATCCTCACAGTGCGTGTCTCCACTTCGCTCACTGAATGGTTAATGAACGCGCTCTCAATCACACTCTCATAAATAGTGATTGTTGTTTTTGAAAAGCTATTTTATATTTCAGGTGTTATTGTCATACAAATATTGAGGATTCACCATGTTTACTGCTAGCACTGCAGAGCTCTCCTTTGCCCGCTTCCTACAGCCTAAACTCATTGAGTTGATTGAACGCGTGATGGAACAAACTGCTCAACCTATCGAAAATGGCCGTCATGATCTGGAAGGTGACAGCGCCTTTTTCTTGGTCATGGATGACAACACTCAACCACTTGAACAGCGTAAGTCAGAGTGCCACCAACGTTACCTTGACGTGCAATTGCTGCTCGAAGGTGAAGAGACGTTTGGCTACAGCCTACTGCCGTATACGGGGTTGGATGAAGATTACCTAGCGGATAAAGATTTGGCGTTCAGTGAGCAGCTACAACAAGAGCAATTTGTCACCATTAAAGCCGGTGAATTTGTGGTGTTCTACCCGGGCCAACCTCACCGTCCATTGGTTGCTGTCAACAACCAGCCAGCGCCGGTGCGTAAAGTCGTGATCAAGATTGAAAAGAGTCTGTTTGAGTAAACTGACCGACGTCTTCGATATTTAACCATAGCGCGGCCGAGACGCCGCGCATATTGATGTTGTACAGGTTTAGCTACTAGCCCTTGATGTAGCGCAATAACTCGTCGTTCAGTGCGCGAAGTACGCCAGAATCGGGCTGAGTGTGGGACAAAGTACGCATGCCATAAATCCCCATCACTAAAAACTGTGCCACCAGCTCAGGCGAGCGATGATTGGCAATTTCCCCAAGCTCCATCATAACGGCTATCTTATCCACCAGCCATTGCTGCCAACGGCGTAACATGTCGCTGATCAAAGCCTCAACTTGTTCATCTTGATGAGCCAGCTCGCTCAGCGCTTTTTGCAGCAAGCAATCTTTAATCTGCTCTTGCTCGCACTCTTCGAGCACCGACTCCATGTAGGCTTCAATCCCTTCAAACACCGTTGGGTAAGACGCAAACAGCGCTTCCATCGCTTGGTGTCTATCGAGTTGATACTGCTCCAATGCGGCGATCAGTAGACCACGCTTGTTGTCAAACGCACAATAAATCGACCCGGGATGTAGCCCGGTTGCCAACTTAAGATCTTGCATACTGGTTTTGCCATAGCCTTTCTCGACAAACTTCGCCATTGCTTGCCTTAATACCACTTGACGGTCAAATTCTGCGCTGCGCATAACATCACTCTTAAGGTTGGAATACCCACATAGTAACTGATGTTGAATGTGCATTCAAAAAATACTTGAATGAGCATTCAAAATATTCTAACTTGAATAGGCATTCAAATACTCTCGAAGGACACATCGATGAATACCCTATTTCAACCGTTCAAGCTCAATGAGACGCTAACGCTCAACAACCGCATTGTGATGGCTCCCCTAACTCGCTGCATGTCTGACGAGGATCTGGTGCCAACGGATGCAATGGTGGAATACTATGGCCGCCGCGCCGACACAGGCTTAATCATTACCGAAGCGACCTTGATCAGTGCTGACGGTCAAGGCTACCCTAACACCCCTGGGCTCTTTACTGATAAGCAAATTGAGGGCTGGAAAAAAGTCACTCAGCGTGTGCATCAAAATGGCGGAAAGATCTTCGCTCAGCTATGGCACACCGGCCGCGTTGCGCACCCGTCGTTTTTTGGTGGCGATAAAGTGATTGCCCCTTCTGCGATTGGTGTCGAAGGTACCGTGCCACGCATGCGCCATCTCACCTATCTAACGCCAACCCCAGCCAGCAAAGAAGAGATTCAGCGCTTAGTCGCCGATTTTGCCAAGGCCTCTCAAAACGCCATCGAAGCAGGCTTTGATGGTGTCGAGATCCACGGTGCAAACGGCTATCTCATCGACCAATTCCTTCACTACAGCAGCAACCAACGTGATGATGAGTATGGCCAAACAGCGGAAAATATGTCTCGTTTTGCGCTAGAAGTGATGGACGCAGTCGTGGAAGCGATCGGCGCGGATCGCGTTGGTCTGCGTCTCTCCCCTGGCGCTTACTTTAACGTCGAGGCCGACGCACGTGATCGCGACGTGTTCGATTACTTGCTAAAGCAACTCGAAGCACGTGATTTGGCCTACTTACATGTGGGCATTTTCGATGACGCTATGACATTTGAGCACCTAGGCGGCACCACCTCGCAATACATGCGCGCTCAATACTCGCAAACCTTGATCGGCGTGGGCGGTTTTGATGCTCAAACCGGCAATGAGGCGATTGAAGCAGGCAAGTTTGATTTACTTGCGATTGGCCGTCCTCTGATTGCCAACCCAGATTACGTTGAAAAAGTGAAATCGGGCCAAGCGCTCACTCCGTACAGTGAAGAGATGCTGACCTCACTAGTATAAGGTGCGCATCAGCAGCCTTTAGATTACTGAGAATAAGACAAAAGCGCCGATACTCTCGGCGCTTTTTCCATTTATCTGTTTGAGAGAACGTTACGATTAACACGTCGCTCGATAAGAGTATGTCACTCAAAAATCAATCACAAAGAAAAATATTGGAAAATAGAGTCGCAACAAGCCGATTTTTGCGCCAACTTTAGAAGAGAGTTTCTGATAGAGAAAGAATGGAGGCGCGTCCCGGAGTCGAACCGAGGTCCACGGATTTGCAATCCGCTGCATAGCCACTCTGCCAACGCGCCTTTGTATCTACAACTTGATAAGCCTGCTCTACTTGAGTTAATGGTGCCCCGGGCCGGACTTGAACCGGCACAGCGCGAACGCCGAGGGATTTTAAATCCCTTGTGTCTACCAATTCCACCACCAGGGCAACGCAATAGATGCGAAGGTTACACCATTTCTCTTCGGCGATTGCCGTGAGAACGAGGTGTACTTTAACGAATTGAGCGAAGCGGTCAACAAAAAACTGTAACTCGCTGAACCGTTTAGATAAAAAGCCATCAATCCGTGCAAATATTCATCGTCACAACCCTTTTGCGTCTAGCACATATTCATGGTACTGATAGACGCTCTTATAATAAATCAGTGGCAAATCACTTCACTGCACACTGGGCTAGGAAAAGTCATGCTTACTCAAACTCAACAAGTGGACAGCACTGAGCTGCACCATTTTACTCGTCATGATGTTTGGAACGGTTTTCGAGAGCTGGTTCCGCTGTCATTCTTTGTGATTATCTTCGGTATTGCGTTTGGTGTCGCTGCGGTCCAAGTCGGCTTGGAACCGTTATCCATTATGCTGATGAGTGGATTAGTCTTCGCAGGGGCGTCACAGTTCGCGACGTTAGAGATGTGGGGACAAGAGGTCGCCTTGATTCCCGTTTTAGTGACCGTCTTTGCCATTAATGCGCGTCATTTGTTAATGGGGGCGACCCTTTACCCTTGGCTACGCCACCTTCCGGCCAGCAAACGCTATGGCGTTATGTTATTTGCCTCAGACGCCAACTGGGCTATGTCGATGAATGCGTTTGGCCGCCATCAGAGAGGACTCGGCCTTCTGCTCGGTGGCGGTGTGGCGTTGTGGTCTTTTTGGATGCTAGGCACCTGGCTTGGCTATGCATTTGGCAACTTGATCAGTGACCCAATCAGTTTAGGCCTCGATATGGTCATGGGCTGCTTTTTACTCTCTATGGTAGCAATTGGACCTAAGAGCCTGCGTATGTTCGTTATTTGGGGCGTGGCCGCATGCGCATCCTTGCTGGCCTATTATTATTTGCCCGACAATAGCCATGTTGTGGTTGGCGCGCTCGCAGGAGGGTTGCTCGGCGCCTTTTGGACGGAGAAACAAGCATGATGATCTCAACCGATTGGCAAGGCACGTTAATCATTATTATCGCCATGGCACTGGTCACCCTGCTCACACGCTGGGGTGGCGTGTTCGTCATGTCGTTTGTACCAATTAGCTACCGAGTGCAGCAATTTATCACCGCTATGTCGGGGTCGGTGTTAATCGCGCTGTTGGCCCCCTTAGCGGTGGAAGGTGACATAGGGGCTCGCGTTGCACTTTTGGTGACCGCCATCGTGAGCTTTACCACCAAAAAACCGTTGCCAGCAATCGCAGCAGGTATTGCCGCAGCAGCGATCACGCGTCTCATCTAAGCGGAGATTAAGGACAAATTTGTCCACAGTGAAAGGGCAAATTTGCCCTTTTAAACCTACGTACTCGACACCATGTGTTAGATAACATTCATCAACAGGCCATACTCATCTATGTCTTTCCCACGCTTATCCGTTCTTGATTTGGCGCCCGTTTCTGACGGCACAGACTTCTCTCAGACTTTTCAACGTTCAGTTGAATTGGCGCAAGCCGTCGAATCTTGGGGCTATCACCGTTTTTGGATGGCGGAACACCATAATATGCCTGATATTGCCAGTGCCGCCACCAGTGTGTTGCTCAGCCATATCGGCGCTCACACTCACTCGATCCGTTTAGGCTCCGGTGGCGTTATGTTGCCCAACCATGCGCCCCTTGTTATTGCAGAGCAATTTGGCACATTGGACGCGCTCTACCCAGGGCGGATCGATCTTGGGCTGGGACGAGCGCCTGGCACCGACTATCCGACAATGCATGCGCTAAGGCGCGATCCAGAGCGTATGGATCCCGACTTCGCTGAGCTACTAGAAGAGTTGACATTTTTTCTCGGTCCCGTATCCCAAAACCAACCCGTTGCGGCTTATCCTGGTAACAACACGTCAATACCGATTTGGTTGCTGGGATCGAGTACGTACAGCGCTCGTTTGGCCGCGCAGAAAGGACTGCCCTTTGCGTTCGCCGCACACTTCGCACCAGACGCGATGTCTCGAGCGTTAGCTTATTATCGTGATGAGTTTGTTCCGTCGCAGCACTTAGCAAAACCTTACGTGATGATTGGTGCTAACGTCATTGTTGCAGAGAGCCAATCGCACGCAGAGTATTTGGCGACGACAGAAAAACAGAAGTTTTTGAAAATGGTACGCGGCCGTCGTGAAAAGCTGCCCGCTCCGGTACACAGCATGGCACCGCTTTGGTCGGCGCAAGAAAAACTGCACGTTGAAACCCAGTTGCGAGAGTCGATTCATGGTGACAAAACTCATGCTAAGCACGCCATTGAATCACTGGTTGAACGGACTGGTGCCGATGAGATTATGGTCAACGCAATGGTGTATGATCAGAGCGAAAAACTGCGTTCTTATCAGCTATTGTCTGAGTTGATGGAATAACAAGATAGAGAAAGAATGGAGGCGCGTCCCGGAGTCGAACCGAGGTCCACGGATTTGCAATCCGCTGCATAGCCACTCTGCCAACGCGCCTTTTTAGAACAGCACTGAGTCTCAGTGCTGTGTTCGGCGCTTACTTTACGTATTCAGCACGAGGAGTCAAACAAAAATCCCTATTTTAGGCGTATTCGCTGACAAATGCGCCAATTAGAGCAGACATTGTTCGAAATGGTCATCCAATATAGTCGTCCACCTCTCGCCTGTCTTTGACGACGCTTACCCCTTATCTGCTAATGCTTGACCTTCAAAATTCACACCTTGCCAACCGGTTTGCATAAAATTGCGGATGTTCGCGTGATCATCCCCTGCCGGATGATTGAGGACATCTTCACGATAATAACGCCCAAAGCAAGCGAGGGTTTGTGACTCTGACAGTTGATTCTTTTGGCCAAACGCAAAAATCTTGCAAGACCCATTGTTCTGATTCACCTCATTAAAGGTGTCACCATTGGTGAACGCGGTAGGCGTAAACGTGTAGTAACGCTCAATGATTGCCATGGTCTGATCAAACTCTATCGTCTCCGGAGAGTGTTCAAGGGTGTGGATGAAGGTGGTGAGTTCCATTTGGTTAAGCTCCTTATGTCATAAAGGGCCAAGTCTACGGGATCGTCCTCGATGGCAAAAGGAGAAGATGAACCAATCACTCAGTATTTCAATATAGACACGATTCATGTGGCACATCAAACACACAAAAACCATAACCAACCAAACACTTATGCAAGTGTAATGTGTGCGTAAAGTCTAATTTCTTTTACTGATAGAAAAAAATAACTCGAAAAATCAATAGCAAAAGGGTTTACTAACCCGCAGCAATTTTGAAGCAATGTCTCATTATTGATACCAATGCAAGCCGAGAGGGTTTGATTTTATGGCAACGACGACTGGGTCAACCATCATCTTATGAAGATTCTGGTTTGTGATGACTCTAAAATCGCGCGCAAAGCGATTTTATCGAACATTGATACACAGGCAATCACTCTTTACCAAGCAGAAAATGGAAAGAGCGCTTTAGAGCGCCTTGCATCTGAGCCTATCGACGTCCTGTTCCTCGATTTGACCATGCCTGTCATGGATGGTTTCGAAGTGCTTGCCTCGCTACCTGTCCATGCGCACCCGACCCAGGTTATCGTGGTATCAGGGGATATTCAAAATCAGGCAAAACAGCGCTGCCGGGAACTCGGCGCCCACGACTTCATTGAGAAGCCGTTCAGCGCGATGGATCTTCACGCGGTATTTGAACGCTATGGGATCCCAGTGTGCCCTTCGGTGCACACACAGCCCACACGGCAGCTCTCCGCTCACGAGCTACTCAATAACATCAAAGAGATCAGCAATATCGCTCTCGGTGCCAGTGCCTCACTCATCGCAGAACAAACCGGGCGATTTATTGAAATGCCTTTGCCTAACGTTGCCTCCTTGCATCAATCGGAACTCAAAATGACGATTCAAGACATCGTCAACAATGCAGAATATCGCGCCGTGTCACAGCGCTTTGTTGGCAATGGCATCAATGGTGAGGCGCTCGTCTGCTTACACGGGCAAGGCATTGATCAATTTTCGGCTGTTACGGTTGACAACTTTCATGCCGAAACCAACGAAGCGATCCTGGATATTGCTAACTTATTAGTCTCCTCGTTTTTGGTGTCATTTAGCAAGCAGCTCGACATTGCTATCTCTTTACGCCAGCCCATCGTGCTGGAAAAAGAGCCGCTACAACGAGCGCTAAGCTGCTCTCAGTTTTTAAACGGCTACGAGCAAGAGATTTTTACCATTGAGTTTGTTTATCACGCCGAAAATCTCGATGTCGCCTGTGACGTGATTTTCCTTATGGACAATGACTCAATGAAGTCCATCGAATCCGTATTGGAGTGTGTAATGTGATCAAGCATGATATGGGGGATTTTCACTGGGCGATGCAGATCATTGGCGAGCTGGATGCAGGACTTATCGTCTTGGATAAGCACTACCGAGTCTTGGCGTGGAATTCGTTTATGCAGTCGTACAGTGGCATTCGCGCCGAAGCAATCATTGGCCAAGTGTTGTTTGACGTTATGCAAGACTTACCTGAAACTTGGCTGCGTAATAAAGTCGACACCTCGTTTCGTTTGAACAGCCGCGGATTCTCTTGCTGGGAAGACCGCCCTTACCTGTTCAAATTTAAAAACTTTAGCCCAATCTCCAACGGCTTACCTGAGATGCGCCAAAACATCACCTTCTCCCCTTTAACGTCAGTGAACGGCGAAGTCTCTCATGTCAGTCTTATCATCAATGACGTCACGGACGTCGCGAAAAACAAAACCCACCTCATCGATTCCAATCAAAAACTGTCGGATCTCAGTCGCACAGACGGCTTAACTCAACTCTACAATCGTGCCTACTGGGAAAGTTGTCTTCAGCAAGAGTTTGATCACGCTAAAGTGACCGGGAAACCAGCGTCACTGGTTATTTTCGATATTGATCACTTCAAGCGAGTTAATGATAACTATGGTCATACTGTCGGGGACATGGTGATCCGCCACACGGCAAAAGAGCTCATCAAAGCCTCTCGTGGCAGTGATATTTGTGGCCGCTACGGCGGTGAAGAGTTTACGGTTATCTTACCAGGTACGTGCTCTGAGCAAGCGCTCTATTTTACCGAGCGCCTTAGAAAACGTATCGAACAGTCGATTGTCGAGTGCGAAGGGTACGCTGTTCGCTACACCATCAGCCTCGGGGTGTGCGAGTTGACCGAACAACAACCCAACCACCTAACTTGGTTACAACATGCAGACAAAGCGCTCTACTATTCCAAAGAATCCGGACGAAACCGATCAACCGAGTTCGATATGTCGTTTGTGAAATAGCGCGACTCGCCATTCAGTGAACGCCGCTGTTATGTCGACTTTTGCTTACTGACAATACTGGTGATGACCTGCGATCTGGCCGCCTCACTGTGCTTTTTTTTATCACGATACATTTGTTGATCGGCGAGTCTCACCGCGTCTCGCATCGACACTGGGTGCTGCGCCGTTGATTCAGAGACACCAATACTGATCGAGACGTCATCGCGGATTTCCGCCAAACGTTCAATCAGACGTGGCACATAGGTCTTCTGAGCATCTTGCTTTTTACAGCTTGGCATCAACACCACGAACTCATCGCCGCCAAAGCGGAAACTTTTGTCAATGCCCCTAGAAATCCCTCGAATAGCATCCGCCACCGCGATCAAAACGTTATCCCCCTCCTCATGACCAAAGTTATCGTTAAACGCCTTAAAATTATCGATATCCATATAGAGCACGGTGATACCATCTCCGTGCTCATGACACTCTGTGAAGAGCTTTTCTGCCACTTCTTCAAATGCGCGTTTATTGTATAAATTGGTGAGAGGATCTTGGCTTGCCATCAGTTCAATGTGCTTGGTCCTTTCCCTGACCATCTCCTCCAATTCATTGACGTATTGGTAGGATTTATTCCGCTCCATCTCGATTTCATTCATCATGCTTTTAATGTAAGTATCAAAGACATAAGAGACATCAAAATCCATCAAACGGCTTAAAATTTCGCATTGATAATTGGCTATGGTGGCATCAGAAATATTCGAGCGGATCGTCGATGAAAGCACTTCTTTGAGGTAACTGACGGCAGACAAGTAGAGTTTTGGATCAACGCCAATGCGTTTGTGTACCAACCCGATTCTCAATCTATGTTCAACGTAGTCGAGATCGACTTCTTTAGAGAACAAATCAATCACATACTGACGCAGAGCGCTCATCAAGCGTTGCAGAGTGCCGGCATCGCCAATTAAAGTCTCTACATCAGGTGTATTCGTCTGATGCTCATAAAAGCCTGCAACGATTGAATCTAACTGGCGAACTATTACGCCTTTCAGTGAACGTAGCTCCACTAGCTCACTCGACGTTAGGCGAAATAACTGAAGCCGTTGTTTGAGCTCAGATTCTGAGATCTGTTGTTGCTCAACCAAGGATTTATCTGTAATTCTCATTGCTTTGCTTCCATAGCCAACTCATGCTTTAGTTTAGACTATAAAACCAAATGCATAGTGGTTTTTTCATTCGTTAATTCAATGAATTACATATCTATTAACCATCTAAAAATTATGGGTACAGGCCATTTAAGAAGTGAGGTGAACCGGTTTATCTACAAAACAACATAGCGCGTCAATCGAGATCGGCTTCGAGAACCAGTAACCTTGATAGTAACGACATCCCATGGCTCGAAGTTCAGTAAATTGTTTCTGTGTTTCAATACCTTCCGCAACAGCATCATATTTGAACGAGTCTGCTATCTTTATCATGGATTCGATAATGGCCTTACCTTGGACAGTGTCCATTTGATTGACAAAACTACGATCAATTTTAATTTCATCAACTGGGATATTAACCAGATGGTTGTAAGAGGTGTAACCGGTACCAAAATCATCCAGAGAAACATGGCAGCCAATTTCACGCAGAATCTCAATACTTTTGAGATGGAAATCTTTCATCTGAACAAAGAAGGTTTCCGTGATTTCTAAACAAACTAAACGCTCTGGTACACGATACTGGCGAAGTAGGCGTTTAAAATCGTTGATAAATTGTTTATCAAGAAGTTCTCGTGATGAAATGTTGATAGACAACCGAAAATCATCCGGCAATTTATCACGATAGGTTTGATATGTTTTAAAGCACGCTTCGACAACCCAAAGATCAATGTCACGAATCAATCCATATTGTTCTGCGACCGTAATATACACCTCAGGTGAGAGTTGACGTAAACTCTCCGAATGGCACCTCAACAGTGCTTCCGCGCCAACAATTTGCTCTTTCTCGGCATCGTATATCGGCATAAACAGCAAGTAGAACTGCTCACTCTGTAGCGCCATACGCACACTGTCTGCAATTTGATACTCTTCTTCATGAGCCATCATAGTATCGAAGTTGAATTCGGCGGATCGCTGCTCATTTCGCTTGGCAATATTGACAGCAAATCGCGCTCGCTCTAATGCTTTCACGCCCGTTTCAGGTAAAAAGTCACTGGATACGTAGCCAATGACGATTTCCAGCATTAGATGACCAATCCCATCAAGATTGACACCTAAATCATTCAAATCAAGTAAATACTGAGACTGCTGAGAAGTTAAATTCTCACCCACACACTCGATCAACAATTCATCTTCTGTCACCCGATAAATCGTCAGCTTATGATTCGGTAATTCTCGCACCATTTTTTGCCACATTCGTTCCATAACTTTGATGACCGCAGGATTACCAAAATGGTGGTTTAAGGCGTGATAGTTGCTGATCTTGACCAAGTACAGTCTCACGGGTTCATTGTATTGGGCTAGAGCTGAATAATTTTTGACAAAGTGCTCTACCGTGTAAAAGCCTGTTTTCTTGTCTCTATAAACATTATCCTTGGCAAGGAGCAGGAGTGACTTAGTATAAAAAAGGTAATGTGCCAAACAGCCCACGAGAAGAAGCGGCCAATAAAAAAACATCACTTTAACAAACGTTGATTCATTGTGGATTTGCCAACTAAACGAGAGGCTTTTAATCGTCATCCCCCACTCTCCGTCCGCTTTTACAGGAACACCTCCAGTGTAGAACTCAAGTGCAACGAGTCGGCTAAAATCTAAATCGGCTTGCTCATAAGGGATATCAAACAGCTCCTCCCACCACGTTTCGACCCGAAATCGACTCAAAGGGATAGACTGGGTACTTTTAGGTTCAAACCGTACAGCTTGATATTTGGTATCTTTGACAGCGTAATGCTCGGACTTCTCCTTAGTTAATAAGGATTTAGCAAAGATCGTGACCCCCGGCTGCTCTGTGCTACCCGACCAAAGCGACTCAACCTCCACATTCAGTGTTGCTTTTTTGCTGAGGGACAAAAAATGGCCATTTTGTACGTCATGAGGTAATGGGAATACGATGCCGCACATGTCAAGCTCTGCTTGAGGTGCATCACTACAACGTATCGACACACCTCGTTCAGAGACATTGAGTAACTTAGCACCCGCGTCATTGTTTCCTGCGGTAAGCGGCGCAATATTTGCGTGGCCTAGTACCTGGAAAGAGGCTTGATTTAGCGGTGAGCGAATGATGGCAAAAGTCACAAGCGCAAACGATAAACTGGCTAAAAAGAAGAACAGGTAATGTCTAACTACTTTTTTTTCTTTACTGTCCATGTGAAAAACCACGCAAGGAAAATACGTCAAACGTACTGAGTGGTCTCATTTCCCCTTGGTAGCATAAAAAGGCAAAAAAATGTGACATTCAGCGAATAATTATCTGATAAATATACAAACTTATCATTGCCTTGGCGAGAAGTAGTCCGCTAAATTGCACATAAATTGATTTATATCACAAATGGATCGCCGCGCGGAATTTTCCATACACATATAAATTAGCAAGTCATAAAACGACAATGCCCCGCGAAAGCGAGGCATTGTTCAATCAACTTGGATAATGATCTGGGGCAGACTATGGCGTTACCATTTCTTCATCAATCTACCGACTAGATTTGGATGGTAAGACCAACAATGATCAAACATGCTCATCAGCTCTGGGTTTCCATACTTTGACACGCTCAAGGCGTGGAAGCGGTTTTTGTTCTCTTTTAAGCCCGCGACCTTATCCAGTACCTCTTGTGACTGTTTCGGGGCAATAAAGTCCGAAATCACCACCATATCGGCGTTTTTGTACTTTTCACTGCTCATCAAATCAATCGATTTAAGAATCACAGGCTCGAGATCCGTGCCGCCGTGAAAGCTGTACGACAAGAAATCACTCGCTTCACGCAAACCATCTTGACGTGTCAGTTCGTAGGTAATCTGCTCCGTAGAAAACAGAATAACAAAGCAATCGCGATCATCCGCCAGCGCGATTTGCATTAAGGCGTAGGCCATCGCTTTGGCACATTGCTCTGGCGCCCCTTTCATAGAGCCAGAGGCATCCACACAGACGATAAAAGGTCCTTTTTCAATCTCAATACTTTTACTGTCAGGCTGTTGAGCCGTTACTTTACGCAACGTGCGATTTTTCCCTTGCACGCGATAATTCATCAAACGCTTATCCGCTAGGTGCTTGTAAAAAACCACCTCAAGCTCTGGGTATGCCAAAAACATCGTCTCGTTGGGCAGTAGCTTGTTGAGATCATCACTTTCGTGGATACCGACAATGTCATCTGTCGCTTCGTCGGTTTTCTCTTCCACGACTTCAATCGCTTCCACTGGCGCTTGGTTTAAATCAGGATCATTGACTTGCCCCGCCATACGACCGAGTTGCTCTGCAATTTTTTGTAGCCCGCTGTTCTTTTTCAAAAACTCCGCATGTTTTTTCATGGTGCCGAGATCGGTTTTGCTCAGCTTCGCCGCAGCCATATCCCACAGACGCCCAATACTCGCTTCGTCTCCCTCTTTCGCAACGTTATCCATGTTTTTCATGGTTTCCATGCGTTGATAGAGATCTTTGAGGGCTTTTTCTTTACTCGCTTCTAGCTCACTTAACTGGGCAGTTTTTATCGCATCTACCAAGCTTTTGTACCATTGATCGCAGAAATAGTGGGCGAACATTGGGTTCTTAACCCCTTTATTCTTCTCTACAAGACGTCTCGCCTGCATGTAGAAGGCCGAGTGCCACTCCAACTTTTTAATGACCTCAGGCAATTGAGCGTGAAACTTGGCTTCGTCCCAATAAATGACTTCTTGGTACAGCGCGAGCTCTTGTTGAAAACGTTCCGTTTCACACACCTTAGTGATGCGCTTTTTGACACTGCCGCGCCATTTCAACAGATGATTTTTCACCGAGGATTTCATTCCTCGGTTCTCAGCCATGATCATCACTTGTGAGCGCGCAATAATATCGTTCATCGCGCTTTCAACGATGCCCGAATCGGCGATCATTAATGCTAAATTAAGTCCATCTGCACCCAGCACAACGTTTCCCCTTACTCAAAAACCGGTGGCAAAGTTTGCAATCGATAAAGCGCTTTTTCGCTCTCTGATTTGGCCGCTTCCAATGCCTGGGTTAAGCCTTGTAGCCCAGCTTCCATCTCACGAGGGATCGCCTCGTCGATAAAGTTGTGTGGCAGTGCGGCGTGGAAACTGGAGCGCGCTTTACGCAAGCGGTGCTCTGCTTCTTCTAACGATTTCAACGCCTGCTCTGAACGCGTTAACCAATTTTGGAAGCGGTCATGGTCTAGCCCTTCACTCGTGACAGGGGTCAACAATACTGCGCGATTCGCAATGTCTTTAATGACTAAGTTATTGGCTGCATCCACATCAAAACGAAGACGACAAATCGCCGTAGATTGATTGACATAACCACTCACTTCGCCGTGGCCATCACGAACCAGTTTTTCGAGATCGGGTTTACTGACGAACACACAGCGACTGTCACCTTTTTCGGATTCAGACACCGACATATTGGCCTGAAGCAGGACCAACTTGATAAGACCCGGAGTCACACCCACTTTATACAAACGTGCATCGGAGAAATCGTACGACTGAACCTGCTTCTTCAGTAATCCCGTTGAAGATTCAAGAGAGAGCTGGATAGCAAACGTCTCTTCGAGTTCTTCTTGAACGTCTTGTAGCGTTTCACGGCAGAGGGTAATTTGTTGCTCTACCTCTTGCTGATCAAACGCGTAATTGAGCGCAAACTGACGAATGACGCGGCGCACCACATCACGAGATTCAGGGCTGTTCCATAAGCAATCTTGTAGCAGCAACAGATCCAATGCGTTGATCGCATCGCGGCCGTTAAAGTAGGCACTGGCTTTCAACAGCTTAACGGCTTTTTTCCAGCGTCGATCAGACACATACATGTCCTTATCCACACTCGAACCGGGCACTTCGCCAGTCTCTTTCTCAAGTAAGCTTTTGAGTTCAAACAGCTTTTCAAACACATCATCGCTCAGCTCAAGCGTATCAAGCTCTTGCTGCCAGAGGTGGTATTCTTCATCGGTAATCGCCAGGCCTTCTGGAATTTTGGCTTCTTGCGTCGTGCCAACGGTGAGCATGGATTTGAAGTTTTGCTTATTTTGAATTCGATTAACAAACAAACGCACCAGCATGCGGTCATAGAGTGCCTCGAGACCACTGTCTTCATCAGGCAATTCATTTGATGCCGACACTAAAAGACGCATGGGCACTTTCTCAATATCACTGCCATTTTTAAACGTTTTCTCGTTCACCACGGTCAAGAGTGTGTTGAGAATGGCGGGGCCGGCTTTCCATATCTCATCGAGAAAGACGACTTGCGCGGTAGGTAAATATCCATTGGTCAGACGCACGTAGCGGCCATTGTCTTTCAGCTCTTGTATGCTTAGCGGGCCAAACACCTCTTCTGGTGTAGAAAAACGTGTCATCAAATATTCAAAATAGGACGAGTTATCAAACGCTTGAATCAAGCGCTTAGCAATCAAACTTTTTGCTATGCCTGGAGGGCCCAGTAGAAAAACGCTTTCACCGGCCAGGGCCGCAAGTAAACACATTTTGATGGTATCTTCACGTTCGTAGACACCGTCAGATAGGGCGTGAGCCAACTTATTGATTCGTTCCGACAGTAACGCTTTTTGCGAGTGGGGGACTCTATTTTGACTGAACATTATTGGGCTATCCTCGGGGCGCTAAGCGAGCGTAATGTATAACGTGCTTTATACATTTGTTATTACTTTGTTACAAGTATAGTTTATTATAATCAGCCCTTTGTTATATCAGATTCGCTTTTTACTTAATTTTCTGTAATCAATGTTTGCATATTTGCGCGATTCATCACACCGAGTTATTAATCCATTCCAACGCATCGCTCTTCATTACTTTTCATCGGGTGCCGAAATGGGTAAGGTAGGGTCAACATGCTAGGGACACCACATACCCAATGGACAAACAAACCACGATTCACACCTGGAAACGGATTGCTCTTATTGAAGAACCCGTGACCTTACCCAATGGTCAACAGATTACCCATACCACGATATCTCACCCGGGCGCGGCGGTTATGCTGCCTATCGATGACAATGGTGATATCGTCATGCTAAACCAATATCGGCCGTCGCTTAAAAAGTGGCTACTTGAACTCCCAGCAGGCACACTAGAAGCGAACGAAGCCATTGTCGACTGCGCTTCACGTGAATTGGAAGAAGAAACGGGCTATCGCGCCTCAGAGTGGATTTCTTTAGGGCAAGTCACACCGCTCGCAGGTTTTTGTGATGAGATTCAATACCTTTTTGTGGCCAAAGGTCTCACGGCTTCTAAACGCTTAACGTGCGATGATGATGAAGTGATTGAAGTACTGACTTTATCGCTGCGCGACATCGAACAACGCATCATTTCAGGTGAGATCACCGACGCCAAAACCATCGCATGCATCAGCAAAGCGAAACTGTGCGGCTATCTCTCTTGAGTTTCGTTTTCCCTCATTAATAAGGATAGGTTATGGATTTTCGCTCTGACACCGTGACTCGACCCACTCAAGCTATGCGTGAAGCGATGGCCCACGCCGCTGTTGGCGATGATGTATACGGCGATGACCCAACCGTCAACGAACTTGAGTCCTTCGCGGCCAAGCGTCATGGGTTTGAGGCGGCACTTTTTACCACATCTGGCACGCAAGCCAACCTACTGGCGTTGATGGCACACTGTGAACGTGGCGACGAGTACTTATGTGGACAACAAGCGCACAACTATCGCTATGAGGCAGGTGGCGCTGCGGTGCTTGGCTCAATTCAGCCCCAGCCGATTGAAAACAACCCGGATGGCACTCTCGATTTCGACAAACTTCGAGCCGCCATCAAGCCCGATGATTGTCACTTTGCTAAAACCCGTTTACTCAGCTTGGAAAACACCATTAATGGTAAAGTTCTGCCACTCGATTACCTAGCACAAGCGCGAGAATTTGTCGACCGACACGGCTTAAGCCTGCATTTAGACGGGGCTCGCGTATACAACGCCGCCGTCGCGTTGGATGTTGATGTCACTGAGATCGCACGTCACTTCGACTCCATGACCGTGTGTCTTTCTAAAGGTCTTGCAGCGCCTGTGGGCTCATTGCTGCTCGGCAGTCACGCCTACATTGCCAAAGCACGACGCATCCGAAAAATGCTCGGTGGCGGCATGCGTCAAGCCGGCATATTGGCCGCTGCCGGTAAATTAGCGCTGACTGAGCAGGTAGCTCAGCTTTCTATTGACCACGTTAACGCCAAACAGCTCGCGCATACCCTAAATACATTGCCCGGTTTTTCAGTCAATCCAGAATTCGTGCAAACCAATATCGTCTTTGCCAAACTAGAGAAACACCTTGATATAGAGGCCATCGCAGAAGCGTTGGCCAAAGAGAATATTCTCATCACACCATCCAATCCCATCCGCTTTGTTACTCACAAAGATGTGACCCAAGACGACATTTCCACACTCTGCGCGCACATTCAACGTGTGCTTTGATCTCGCGCATTGAGCTTCCCCCTAGGGGAAGCTTTATTCTCAGTCCACACACACCGACATTGAGAGTACAAATGAATCGATGGATACGCCACGTATGCCTGCTGGCCACTAGCACCGCGTTAACACTCGCTAGCGGGGCACATGCGAAACCTTTCGGCGACGCGCAGCTTGGACAAGTCAAATCACCCAGTTGCGTTTTTTGTCACGGCAGCACCGGCCAAAGCGCCAATCCCAATTACCCTAATCTCAACGGTCAAGATGCCACTTACCTGTTCAACGCGATGCGTGCCTATCAACGAGATGAGCGAACTGGCCCACTCGCGCAGATGATGAAAGCGCAACTTTCCAAACTCAACGAACAAGACTTGCGCGATGTTGCTGCGTTTTACGCTGCCCAAGAAGATTGATTACACCTCAAATAAAAACCGCTTCTCAAGGGTTGTACATCGCTATTCAACACTGGCGTACGGCCCTATTCACAACCTATCAATCATCACAAAAAAAGCAAAAAAAACCGACATGTAGTGACAAAAAACTCATTAACAGACCGATTTGGTTATGTGATTTTTATCACCTCCGATTTGAAATTCCATTAAATATTGTTTAGTGTACTAACGTTTTTGAGCAAAAAAGGAAATCTTTGATGGATCCCATACTGGAAGTAAAGGGACTGTACAAAGTGTTTGGTGATGAACCCAATCACGCATTCGACCTGTTGGAAAAAGGGTTGGATAAAGACACTATCTTCGACAAAACTGGCCTCACTGTCGGGGTCAATGATGTCTCACTCTCGATCAATGAAGGCGAGATCTTCGTCATCATGGGTCTATCGGGCTCTGGCAAGTCCACCTTAGTGCGACTGCTCAATCGATTGATTGAGCCAACACGTGGCAGTGTTCTGTTTAAAGGCAATGACATCGCTTCGATTTCAGAGCAGGCACTGCGAGAAGTCCGTCGCCACAACATCTCCATGGTGTTTCAAAACTTCGCCCTAATGCCTCACATGACTGTGGTTGAGAACGCCGCTTTTGGCCTAGAACTCGCTGGTATTAGTTTGGAAGAGCGAAATCGCTGTGCTCTATCGGCACTAGAGCGCGTCGGCTTAGAAAGCTATGCGGATTCCTTCCCCGATGAGCTCTCTGGCGGTATGCAGCAGCGTGTCGGACTGGCTCGGGCGCTAGCCTGTGACCCTGATATTCTGTTGATGGACGAAGCCTTCTCCGCCCTTGACCCGCTGATCCGTAGCGAAATGCAAGACGAACTGATTCGTCTTCAAAACGATGATAAACGCACCATCGTATTTATATCGCACGATCTTGATGAAGCGATGCGAATTGGAGATCGCATTGCCATCATGCAAGACGGACAAGTGGTCCAAGTCGGCACACCAGATGATATTCTCAACAACCCTGCCAATGATTACGTTGAAGCCTTCTTCAAAGGCGTCAATGTGGCCAGCGTCCTCACAGCGAAAGACATCGCCCGAAAACAGCCGACCGCCGTGTTTAAAAAATCTGAGCACGATGGTCCCGGCTCAGCGCTGCAAATGCTGATGAATCACGACCGCGAATTTGGCATTGTGGT
>NZ_JCBDGX010000095.1:0-13002 GCF_059834345.1 Vibrio sp. R11-SG3-ISO3-SZ | reverse complement strand
GAGCATCACACCCAATATGCCGGGCATAATGGGCATGATGCAGATCAGTAAAACAATGAAATACGTCGCTCTAAACATCTGGCTCTCGTATTGGTTTGCTGGCTACTGGCCGTAGCGTTTCTGCCACTCGACTTCGAGTGCGGATTGCCAACTTGGGTGCGGCTCCGCCACAGATTTAAACAGCGTTGTATTTTTCGCGCTGCCCTGTAACACCTCATTCTTAAGCACTGACGGATCGCCCCACACATTCAAATCTCCTTTGCGTGATTGCGCTTCTGGGCTGAGTAAGAAGTTAATCGCCACCTTGGCGCCCTCGGGCGCATTGGCGTTCCAAGGAATCGCTAAGAAGTGAATGTTAGACAAGGCGCCGCTCTCCATCGCATAGGCCGCCGTGGTTGGGGCCAGCTTTCCGCTTGCTTGAGCGGAAAAAACCGCATTGGGATTAAAGGTAATCGCCAAGTCTAACTGTCCGTCGTCGAGCAATTGCAAAGTCTCTGCGGTACCTGATGGAAATTGCTTCCCTTGACGCCACGCAACCGTATGAAACTCATCGAGATATTGCCAAAGTGATGCCGTCACTGCATCAAACTGGGCCTCAGACACGGGCTTGGCGAGCGATGGATCATTGTTAGTCAGTTCAATCAACAGCGCTTTTAAAAAACTTGTGCCGTGAAATTCGGGTGGGCGAGGGTAGCTGACACGATTAGGGTAGGCCTTAGCGTAGCTTAGCAGTTCATTAAAAGAGGCGGGCGGATTATTCAGTGTGGTGGTGTCATGGATAAACACCAGCTGTCCTACCCCCCAAGGTGCTTCAAGGCCAAGTGTTGGCTCTGAAAAATCACTGTCAACGGGCAGTGATTTATCGACATACTGCCAATTGGGCAGCGATTCAACAAATGGACCATAAAGCAGAGCGTTGTTTTTCATCGATTTAAAGTTTTCACCGTTGATCCACACCATATCAACGCTGCCCCCGCTGTTTTTGTCTGCCGCTTTTTCAGCAATCAGGCGAGTCGTGGTCTCGGCAATGTCCGTCACTTTGACGTGTTTCAGAGTCACGCCGTATTGACGCTCTAGTTCAGAACTTGCCCAGCGCAAGTAGTTGTTGATCTCCTGGCTGCCACCCCAAGCATGAAAATAGACAGTTTGCCCTTTGGCTTTTTCAACTACCTGATTCCAGTTGTCGGCCGCTAGGCTACTAAACGCCACAAGAAGCGAGGTGAAGAGTGTGATAAACCTTGTCATGAGTATCCTTTCTGATGAACGTATTGAATGGTTGCGATAAACAAGTAGACCGGAGCCGCATTGCGATTCATTCATTATGAACGAAAAAAAACAAAAGTTTTACGGGCGAAAGAGAAATGTGGGTTAAATCAAGGCGCTGCGTTGGAAATAAAACTTGCGGACAATAAAAAGCAGCGCTTTGAGCGCTGCTTATCAATACACGTTGATGAGCGTGATGTGTTAGAACTTGAAACGCGTGGTAAACATCAATTGGTCGCCGTAGAAGTCGTTGATTCGAGCTTCTGCACCGAGAGAGAACAATTCGGTGGAGTGGAAACGTGCGTAGACAGAGCCTAACCATTGGTCTTTATCGTCGAGCGATAAGTAACCGCCGCCACCGCCGACTTCAAGTTGTGGCCCAAGCCACTGACGAACGCCTAAGTTAAGCTGCATGCCTGTTTCAGTGCTCTTGTTGTTGCGACCATTGAAATCCACCATACGGAAGAGCATCGAACCGGTCAGATCCGCCCAGTTGTTGATCGGTGCGTGAAAGCCAAGACCGACCGCTGAGTCGTAATCGCCTTCAAACTCTGAGTCAATGCGAGCAATAAAGTGTGCGTTAGGGTGGATGGACTTGCTCACGCCACCGCCGAAGGTCACTGGGCTTGCGCCGATACGAGCTTCGAAGTAGTCGTAACTAAAGTTACTCATAACCGCTGGGCTGTTTGGGTCCTCAGCAAATGATTGGCCAGATGCAAGCACTAGCGCCGCTGCTAAAATTGTTTTACGCATAATGGACGATAAACCTTTATCTTGTTAATTTCCTTGGTCTTTAGCGAGAGTGTCGCTATGACGATGTGTCAACATAATAATGCATCATAGCGAATGCCACTACACTAAATGTCATTGTTTTGTCGATATATCTAGCATTTAGCAAGTGATATGCCAAGATTTAGCCAGTGAATGGCTAACGTGGTCGTTTATTCACCCAAGTCCAAACGGTTTTTCGCTATCGCGGCAAAGATGGCTTCTGTATCGAGCGTCGATGCCCAGTGGAGCGGATTGGGCTCATTGTCGATTACAAATTGGGTGAGTTGCTCTTTGATCACGCTTCGCAACTCCTCTCCGCGCCAGGGCTTCGCGATGTAAAAGTCGAGGCTCGAGTGATTAATCGCTTCCACGGTATCTTCTAGCCCCGCTTGTCCGGTGAGAAGTAATTTTCGCGTCGACTTTGTCTCTTCTTGCTCATTCAATTCAATCAGGAACTGGATGCCCGTCTGCTCTGGCATAATGTGATCGCAGAGAATCAGCGCCAAACGGGTACCTTCTTTAGCCGCCGACTGAATGATCTGTTTGGCTTCTGAGACCGACTCTGCCGCCTCGAGTACAAACGTCTCTTCAAAGCAATCCAAATCTTGCACTACGCTATCGAGGACTTCTCGCTCGTCATCCACGCACAAAATGAGATAGTTGTTCATACATGAGTCCTTGTTGTGTGAGACATGGGGTTGACTGGCAGCCAAACCGACATCTTAGTATAGGGGGCCAGCTCTGGGTGATGGTGGCACTCCTCTTCGGTGAGTGAGACCACGTCTATCCTGCCCCCGTGTTGCAGGACAATTTGCTGACAGACCGATAAGCCAATACCTAGGCCAAAATTGCCTTCTTTTTTGGTGGTGAAATTGAGAGTAAAAATTTTATCCAGTTGCGCTTTGGGAATACCACATCCGTTGTCTTTAAACGCCACTTCTAGCCAGTTGTCGTCATGAAGGGTGGTGGAGATCTCCAACACACCTTTGGCAGGAAAGACATCAATCGCGTTGGAGATAAGATTGGTCCACACTTGTTGCAGCGCGATAGGCTGACAGGAAATGAGAGGGATGTCGCCATAGTGCTTTTCAACATGATGGAATTTTAATTTGTTTTCAAAGATCACTAAGGTGTCTTCCAACCCTTCGTGTATGTCACTCAAATGAAAAGATTCATCATCGGGTCTCGCGTAACCTTTCAGGCTCTTGACCATATCTGCAATACGCTGCGCGCAGACATGGATTGAGCGCAGGGTAGCCCCCGTCAATTGATAGGCTTCGAGATCGGTGAGTTGGCTTAGGGTCTGCTGCGGGTGACGTTTTGCGCGCGTTAACCACTCTTCATCCTCATTAAGCCCTAGCTTGACCAACTTTTTTGCCACGCGGCGATCAGAGACGCGCTTTTCAGCGGCGGCGGCGAGCTCGCGCTCTTGTGAGGTGGATCGGGGCCGTGCAGTCAGGGCATGAGTGAGAATCTCGCTCCCCAATGCTTGTATCGGCTCGTCCCCTTGATGGGCGATCAACTGATGGATTTTGTCAGTGATGGTATCTGTGCCGCGCAGTATTGCGGCAATCGGGTTATTGAGCTCATGGGCAACCCCTGCAACAAGTTGTCCCAACATGGCCATTTTTTCTCTTTCGATCAGTTGTTGGTGGGCCAGTTCCAGCGACTCCAGGGTTTTTTGCAACTCAAGTTTGGTGGTAATGCTGCGTTGCAAACGGCGATTGAAATGGCGCAGTAGTAAATTGGTAAATAGTGGCAGCAGCGCAGTATTGGAGTGCATGACTTTGGCGAAGACGTCACGATCGAGTTTGATGACTTCTGTTTTCGTCAAAGTTATGGCGGTCGAGAATGACGCTTCGCCGGTGACAAAGGACATCCCGCCCACGATGCTGCCTTGGCTGTGTCGGACGACTTCACGCTGAATGCCGAGATCATCTTTTTTGTACAGTGCCACTTGGCCTTCGGTGATGAACCACAGAAAGCGGTTTTCCTCGCCTTCTTTGGTTAACAGATGGTCGGCGGAGTAGGTACGACATGCGTTGGTATCATCTTGGTCAGCAAAAAATTCGCGCAGAGCACCGGTCACTTGTTCTGCTAATTGTTGGTCGGTCAGCGTGTGGTGATCGCTGATAAAGCCCTCGCGATAGCTTCGCATCTTCTGATCGATGTGGGCGCGAAGTAGGCGGTGTTGGTCGAGAACTTGGCTATAGCTGAGCAGATTGTCGCGATCGTTTTCGAGCACGAATGTGGTCAGTTCTTTCAATGCGGTACGCTCGACCACATTATCTTGCAAAGGCTTGGTTAAGCAGTGGTCAAGGCGGCCATCATTGACTGCGGATAAAATGGCTTGAATATCCTGCCCACAACTGACGAGCACTTTTCTTGCTAAGCGTGTTTGAGGGGACTTATCAAGGTGAATCAAGAAGCTGGCGCCATCAAACTGCTCATGGTGACTGGCGATCACTAACGCCATCTCCTGTTGTCTCTCGATGCAGAACTCGAGAATCGAGTGGGCGTCCTCGATGGTATCGGCAGTGTAAATGTCGAATTTAGGCGCAAAGGTCGCAAGTTCACGTCGCAGGATTTCAACGCTCACAGGGTTGTTGTCAAGGCACAATAATGCGTAATGATTCACGGCGTTTTCATTTTTTGGAAACCAACACATGATCCACTGTAACAAGCCTTACCAAACCATGTTGAGAGCTGAGTAATAGAATCTTTGCCAAAATCGAGAGAAAGACAATACTCTGATTTATCTCAATGTTTTTTGGTGTAGACTTGGGACAAATCTCCTTATCGGACACGTACATGCATCAGCTTAAAAAGATTGGCGCCATCGGTGGTGCCATTTCTCTCGCCCTTTGTTGGCCATTGGCCGTGGGGCAAATTGGTCAAAATGTTATTCAAGATGGCATTCGTCACCTAAACAGCGCGGCCATCAGTGCCGACGTCGTCAGTTACGATAGAGGCTACCTTTCCTCAAAGGTGACCACCCGCTATGTGATTCACGATCAAGAGCTCGCAGCCCAAATGGCTCAAGATGGCTTACCCAGCGAGTTTATCGTTCACAGTGATTTGACTCATGGCTTGGTGAGCCTTGACGCCGATTCGGTCATCGAAGGGCTAGAAGCCATTCCATTGACGCTGCACACCTCAACCCAACTCAACGGCAATACTCGTTATACCGTATCTATGGACAGTTGGAATTATGTCGCGCAAGGGGCCGATAATGCGGTGTTGTCGATGTCGCCATCGACGCTGAGCGGTCAGATCACTGTGCTAGGTGAAGTGAGCTACGAGCTGGATATGCCCGCTGCGGATATCGACTTTAACCACGGCGAGTCGCTGCATATTGTGGGTTTAAAAGGCAGTGGAAGTGGTAAGAAACAGGGCAGCTTTTGGTTAGGTGAGCAGACCCTATCTGTCGATGAAGTGACGTTGACGGATCCGGCTCAAGCGGTGTGGCTTGGCCTCAAGCAAGGTCAATACCGCGTCACCAGCTCTATGGACGAAGTGAATCAAACCGTCAGCAGTCAGCATGTTGTTCGTCTTAACGATGTTATCGGTCAAGAGGGCGAAGTGAAAAGTGTTGGTTTCGATCTGACTTTTGGTGGTTTAGATATGGAATCGTTCGACCATTTAGTGAATATCTATCAAAACAACCCTGTTCTCAGTGAAAATGAGATTGAGCAAGCAATTTCCCAAGTTGAGACCCTGTTTACCAAGGGGTTTTATCTCACTATGAACAAATTGGATGTCGATTTGGGTGACGGCGCAGTGTTCGATTCTACTTGGACTGTGGCAGTACCAGAAGGTACCTCTGGCATCTCACAAAACCCTATGATGGTAATCCCAGCGTTGACGGGCGAGATTAATACCTTTTTCTCCAACCAACTTGTTGAACAGTATCCGTTTATTAAGCAGGGTGTTGATGAAGCGATTGTGATGGAGTTTATCTCACAAACCCAGCAAGGCTACCAAATCCAAGCCACCCTCGAGCAGGGGAATTTGGTGTTTAACAATGGCCAGAAAATACCCTTGATGACTTTGTTTCTCTCTGCAATGATGCAGCCATAGTTAGGAAAACAAACCACTAAGCAAGAAAAGAGGTCGTAACACCTCTTTTCTTGCTTTTTATCTCGCAGAAAACGTGTTATTAATCCTAGCAATCTCTCAGAATGATCAAGGAATGTGAAATGGACAACGTATATAACTTCAGTGCAGGTCCAGCGGCGCTACCTAAAGCCGTGATGGAAAAAGCGCAAGCAGAATTTGTTAACTGGAACGCGCTTGGCACTTCGGTTATGGAGATCAGCCATCGCAGTAAAGAGTTTATTCAAGTCGCTGAGGAAGCTGAGCAGGATTTACGTGATCTGCTTAATATCCCAGACAACTACAAAGTCCTTTTCTGCCAGGGTGGCGCGCGCGCTCAGTTCGCTGCTGTACCGCTTAACTTGCTCGGTAATGCGCGAAAAGCCACCTACATCGATGCCGGTTACTGGGCACAAAGTGCGATAGAAGAAGCGCAGAAGTACTGTGATGTTGATGCATTCTCTGCAAAAACAGAGAAAGACGGCAAACTTGCTGTTGTCGCCGCGAGCGAGTGGCGTATCGATGCAGACAGTGCTTATGTCCATTTTTGTCCTAACGAAACCATCGATGGTATCGAGATCAGCGAACTGCCCGTGACTGACAAGCCGATTGTGGCGGACATGTCCTCCAACATTTTGTCACGTGAGATTGATGTGTCGAAATATGGGGTGATTTACGCAGGCGCGCAGAAGAACATTGGCCCAGCCGGTATCTGTATCGCGATTGTACGTGATGACTTACTGGAGCTTGCCAGTGAGGTGCTGCCAAGCTTTTTAAACTACAAAATTTTGGCGGAAAAAGAGTCGATGTTTAATACACCGCCGACGTTTGCTTGGTACCTCTCTGGGTTGGTGTTTAAGTGGTTGAAAGAGCAAGGGGGCGTGGCGGCTATGGAGAAAATCAACCAACAAAAAGCCGCGACACTCTACAACTACATTGACCAGTCAGATTTTTACATCAACAACGTGCATTCCGACAACCGTTCACGCATGAACGTGCCTTTCCAACTGAAAAAGCCGGAGTTGGACAGTCTGTTCCTAGAGCAAGCGAAAGCCCGCGGTTTGGTCGCACTCAAAGGTCACCGCGCGGTCGGAGGGATGCGTGCATCGATCTACAACGCGATGTCGCTCGAGGGTGTACAAGCCTTGGTGGACTTTATGGCTGAGTTTGAAAAAGCCAACGCATAACGGTATTTCTACCGCGTTGCTTAAAATAGAGATTAAAAAAAGGGGCGTTTGCCCCTTTTTTTGATCATCATTTATTAGCGGTGTTTGGGTTTTCGCTTGCCTTGGCCATTGGATCGGCCTTGCTCTGCAATCACATGATCGCGTGAGGCTTTACCCGCTGGCGCTTTGCCTTTCTTATTTCCGCTGTTTTTACTCGCTTTACCTTTTTCACTGCCATGCATTTTTTCAAAGCCAGGCTGAGATTTCGTGTGCTTAGTAGCAAAGCGATTGGAGCCGTGACGTCCGGACTTTCTGCGTTGTGCAGGCGTCTGGGCGGAAATGTCTTCAGCCGGAACGAGACAACTCGGCTTGTCACCGATCAGGTGCTTTTTACCCATGCTGATCAGCGCTTCACGAATCAGTGGCCAGTTTTGCGGATCGTGATAGCGCAGCAGAGCTTTGTGCAAACGACGCTGGCGCTCTCCTTTCGCAACGGGCACCACTTCACGCTGCTTATATTTAACGCGCTTGAGTGGATTCGTCTCTGAGTAGTACATTGAGGTCGCATTACACATCGGTGATGGGTAGAAGTTCTGCACTTGATCGCACTCAAAGTCATTCTTTTTCAGCCAAAGGGCGAGATTGAGCATGTCTTCATCTTCTGTGCCAGGGTGGGCGGAGATGAAGTAGGGAATCAGATATTGCTTCTTGCCTGCTTCTGCACTGTATTTTTCGAACATCTCTTTGAAACGGTCGTAGGCACCCATGCCCGGCTTCATCATCAGATCAAGCGGACCTTTCTCGGTATGCTCTGGTGCAATTTTCAGGTAGCCGCCCACGTGGTGCGTAACCAACTCCTTAACGTACTCTGGGGATTCAATCGCCAAGTCATAACGCACACCAGAGGCGATCATCACCTTGTTGATCCCCTCGACTTTGCGCGCCGCGCGGTAAAGGTCGATGGTGTGCTTATGGTCAGTATTGAGTTTATTACAGATGCCAGGGAAGACGCACGATGGACGACGACAGTTGATTTCCGCTTTCGGATCGCTACAGCCGAGGCGATACATGTTAGCCGTAGGGCCGCCCAAATCAGAAATAGTTCCGGTAAAGCCAGGCACTTTGTCTCGAATTTCTTCCAACTCATTCAAAATAGACTCTTGAGAGCGGTTTTGAATGATGCGGCCTTCGTGCTCGGTAATGGAGCAGAATGAACAGCCGCCAAAACAGCCACGCATGATGTTGACTGACGTCTTGATCATGTCATAGGCAGGAATTTTTGCTTTGCCGTACATCGGATGAGGCACGCGTGCATAAGGCAGACCAAACACGTAGTCCATCTCTTCTGTGGTCAGAGGAATTGGCGCTTGGTTGACCCATAGCTCTCGGTCACCGTGTTTTTGAATCAGAGCGCGTCCTGAGTACGGGTTTGTCTCAAGGTGCATGATGCGACTGGCGTGCGCGTAAAGTATGCGGTCATTGTTGAGCTTTTCAAAATGAGGCAGGCGTACTGCGGTGGTTTTCGCATCGTGGCGCGAAGGGCGAATCGTGATCGGTTGTGGCTTTGTCTCTTCTTGTTTCGCTTTGGTGTCGCACTGCTCTTCCACCACGTAAGGGTTTGGCGGAATAAACGCCTCTTTACGGGGCTTCTCAATACGTGATGAGTCGATGATGGTGTAACCTTCTGGCTCGGCCGCCAAGTTCACCGCGGTACCACGAATATTGGTCATATCCGCGATCGCTTCGCCGTCGGCTAAACGGTGTGCGACTTCAACCAGTGCGCGTTCTGCGTTACCAAACAGCAAAATATCGGCTTTGGCATCAAACAAAATGGAGCGACGCACTTTATCTGACCAGTAGTCGTAGTGCGCAAGGCGACGTAAGCTGGCTTCAATACCCCCCAGTACGATAGGCACACCTTTGTAGGCTTCACGACAGCGCTGCGAGTAGACCAGTGTGGCACGATCTGGGCGCTTGCCCCCTTCGTTGTTTGGGGTATAGGCGTCATCATGGCGTAATTTGCGATCCGCTGTGTAACGGTTGATCATCGAGTCCATGTTGCCAGCGGTGATGCCGAAAAAAAGGTTAGGTTTGCCAAGCGCCATAAAGGCGTCTTTGGTTTGCCATTCTGGCTGAGCAATAATCCCGACACGAAACCCTTGGGCTTCCAAAAGACGCCCGATGATGGCCATACCAAAACTGGGATGATCTACATAGGCATCGCCTGTGACGATGATGATGTCACAGCTATCCCAACCTAAAGCATCCATTTCCTTGCGACTGGTCGGAAGGAATGGCGCGGTGCCAAAACACTCGGCCCAGTACTTTTTGTGTTGGTGAATCGGGGTAATATCGTTGAACATATTTTGCTCTCTGTGCCAGGGAGCGCGAATTATAGCGGCTTGTCATTCATCTATCTACCTCAACATAGCCCTCATTTTTTTACGTATAAACACGGCAGGTTAACGGATAATTTCGTGCATCCAGTCTAAAATTAACCTCATCAACATAAACCACACAGGTGTTTACGAGCATGGAAGAGAATTTTCAAGTGCATGCGCTTGAAACCACAGCAGAGCCTTCTAATCACCCCAAGTACAGCACGTTTGATTGGCGTTTGGACCTTAACAACCAGACCTTTAGTTGCGATCCCGATGCGATGCAGCTGTTATTTGGCCAGAATGTGGCGAGCGTTTCGGCGAAGCAGTTATTCAAGCTGCTTCCTACGTTACACCGTAAGCGCTGTCAGAGTGTGTTCAAGTCGGTGCTGAAAACCGGTGAGATGGACAGGTTCCATTGTTGTTTGCTGATCCCTCATGCCGTGTTCGCTTACGTTGAGTTTGACGTCAACAGAGAAGCGACCAACGTGCTTTCAGGCTGCTTTTCTCCACGTCTGGTGATCGGTTCCCGCTCGGACGCCAGGGACCTGTTCTGCTCTGCATTTGAAAACGAGACGCGCGGTGTGGTCATCACCGACGCGCAAACTCGCATTTTGGCGTGTAATCGTCGCTTCGAACAAAATACTGGCTATTTACTCAATGAAATTGTGGGTTTGAAAACCAGTATTTTTAATGCCGACAAGTTGAGTGACGAATTTTATGAAGCGATGTGGGCGAGTGTAAATCGTTGTGGGGCGTGGAGCGGACCGATCATCACCTTGAAAGCGGATGGCTCCACCGTGCCACAAGAGCTCTCAATTACGGCGATTGAGCGATCCAGTGGCGAGCGTATCTATATTGGTGTTACGTCTGATCTCTCCAAGCAGCTCGATAAAATTGATGGCTTGGAAACCGATGGTATTGATCTACTGACCTTATTACCCTCTCGAGACAGTTTCATTGCCGAACTGGAGCAACAATGTGAGCAAGCGCCGGATGCGTTGAATGCGGTGATGTTGGTATTGCAGCCAAAGTTTCCTGCCGACAAAGCGCACCAAGTCAAAAAGCAATTTGCCAGTTATTTGATTGAGAGCACCAAAGTGGCAAGCTGCGGCTATTTGGGTAATGGTCGTTTTGCGGTGTGTTTGTCGATAGCGGAATCCACCGCCGAAGAGCGAATTCGAGAAGTACGCAAAGCGGTGAAGAACTTTTTTCACCTTTTCAAGCGTGCCCAAGGAGAGATTGCCTTGGCATTGCGTGACGGATTAACCGGGGTATCGGTACTGGGGGTCGATGCGAATAACCCTTCGCGTTTGATTTCCCATGCGACTCAGGCGTTACTGGAGCTGAACCAGAGTGAAGGCAAACGTATTGCGTTTTTCGACCGAGAGATGCATCAAGCACAAGAGCGCAAGAAAGCGTTGGAGGAGTTCGCGATCAAGTGCGTGAAAGGTGGTCTGGTGGATGTCCACTTCCAGCCTTTGGTGGATATTAAATCGGGTCAGATTGATAAGTTTGAAGCGCTGTGCCGTTTTCCAATCAATGATCAATTGAACACTAATACGCAAGAGATGGTGAGTGTCATTGAAGACCTTGATTTGATCGTTGAGCTCGATGATATGATTTGCCATCGAGCAATGTCGATGCTGCCCGAATTACAAAAGCGCTTTGGCGCTCAAGTGGGCTTGTCTGTTAACCGCTCCCTCAACTCAAAACACGATATTGGTGAAGTCTTGGGCCGTACGGTGCAGATGGTGGACAGATTGAAAATTGACCCTGATCGATTAACCATCGAGTTTACCGAAAGCGCCTATTTTGAGAGTGACAGCTATCAAGAATCGATGTTGTCGGCGATACGAGAGGCAGGTGTGCTCATCGCTGTGGATGATTTTGGCACAGGTAGTGCGTCATTTGAGTATCTCAATCGCAGCTATTTTGATGTGTTGAAGATTGATCGGGTGTTTGTGAGTGGTATCAGTGAAACCAGCCGTAAGTACCATTTAGTGGCTTCCATCACTAAGCTAGCACAAAAGCTTGGCCTCAGGGTCGTGGCAGAGGGGGTGGAAACGGAACAAGAGTACCAGGTGATTGCCAGTCTCGGCGTCAATTATGTTCAAGGTTACTACTTTTCAAAGCCGATGAGCCTCGATGACCTTAGATTGGTTGAGGACTACTGCCAATTGCCCGATGCGCCACGTTCAAGCAGCGGTGAGCCATCATTAGCGGATTTGGTATCGCCCAACGTCAGCCACCTTAGCCCTACGGTGGCGCTGTCACTGATTTATCAGAAATTTCAGGACAAAACGATACAAGCCTTACCTGTGATCGATGAAGGGGAATGTCTGGGTGTGATCGAGCGCGCTTCGATGAATTTACACCTGACGCCTACCATGGGCACCGATTTAGAAAGCAGCAAAGAGCGCAACATGTGGCTGAAAACCGCGAACCGTATTATGTCGCCGCCTGCGGCGATCATCTATTGGCAAACCCCGCTCGATAGTATGGCGGCACTGTTGGAGCAGTACCCGCACTTTCCCTGGGTGTTGGTCGACAAGGATGGCACGTTCAAAGGCATTGTCGAGCAGCGCACTGTATTGAAGCATCTCACCAGTCTGTTATGATTCGCGCCTTGTTCATTCAATTATCTGACAGATTATGATTCCTGATTTGCTTGCCTCTTTCGCACCGATGTTGCTCGGCGCGCAATTGATCTTAACCCTTATTCTCGTTAAAGGGGACATCTGCCCGGGCCAGCGTGGGCGTATTCATAAGGTATTACCCGCGATCGCGATTTTGTGGTTAGCGGTCGCCTCCTTACGTATTGAAGCCATGATGGTGGTGTTCGCTATCGGCTATTTCTATTCTCAGGTTCAAACTAAGAAAACACGAGTGCAAGGACCGTTATGGGTGATGTACTTGGCGAATGGTTTAGCGCTGGCTTACGTTGGAATCATGATCACTGAACAATCGAGCTTTGCCTCTGGATTGAGTGTTTTGGTTCAGATTGTGTTGCTAGGCGGATTGTTTGCCCATTTGCTGTTGACGGTGGCAAAAACGAGATTGCAAGCGTTTCATCGAATTTTACCTGTCGCGGGGGTGGCTTCTGCGATGATGATGAGCATTGCTGTGCTGCTTAAAGCGTCGGCATTGGACGAGCAGACACTCACCATGGCAACGCAGCCGTTGATGGTCAGTTTTGCGCTGCTTATCAGTGCTGTGGTGGTCTGGAGCTGGCATATGTTGCTCAGTAAAAGCATCACTAAGCCGCAGTTGGCGGTTGCACTGGTGATGCTGCTGGGTGCGGTGACGGTTAACCAGGGCTTATTCGT
>NZ_JCBDGX010000094.1:0-10677 GCF_059834345.1 Vibrio sp. R11-SG3-ISO3-SZ | reverse complement strand
CCGCAATCTCTGCGTGTGTCGTTTGACTTACATGATATCGGCCCGAAAGTGACCATTTACTACGATGGCATTTTGCCTGACCTATTTCGCGAGGGGCAAGGGATCGTGGCGCAAGGCGTACTAAAAAACGCGACCACCATTGAGGCGTTTGAAGTGTTAGCGAAGCACGACGAAGAGTACATGCCGCCTGAAGTGGCCGAAGCGATGAAGAAGACCCACGAACCGCTTCAGTACACTCAAGAGCAAAAACAAGGAAGTGACCAATGATTGCTGAGATTGGCCATTTTGCGCTGATTATTTCTCTCGCCATGGCAGTGCTCTTGAGCATTTTGCCACTGGTCGGTGCATCGCGTAACAATACGCTTTTGATGAACACTGCAAGACCGCTCTCTTGGGGGATGTTCTTGCTGCTGTTGGTGTCGTTTGCCATCTTGTTGTGGGCGTTTTATACCAACGACTTCACCTTGAACTATGTGGCAAGTAACTCCAACACGCAATTGCCTTGGTACTATCGACTGACCGCGGTTTGGGGTGCCCATGAAGGCTCATTGCTGCTGTGGGTTCTTATCCAAGCGGGTTGGACGGTTGCGGTGGCAAGCTTTAGTCGAGGCATGCCACAAGAGTCGGTCGCACGCGTACTGGCGGTGATGGGTCTGATCACGGTCGGCTTTTTGTTGTTTATCATCGTCACCTCGAATCCGTTTTTACGTACTTTGCCGTACTTCCCGGTCGATGGCCGCGATTTAAACCCGTTACTGCAAGACCCGGGGTTGATCATTCACCCACCCATGCTCTACATGGGGTACGTAGGCTTTTCGGTTGCTTTCTCATTTGCGATCGCCTCGCTGATGACCGGTCGACTTGATACAGCATGGGCGCGTTGGTCTCGTCCTTGGACAACCGCCGCTTGGCTTTTCCTCACTCTGGGTATTGCGTTAGGCTCATGGTGGGCTTACTACGAGTTAGGTTGGGGAGGCTGGTGGTTCTGGGATCCAGTTGAAAACGCCTCTTTCATGCCTTGGCTTGCCGGTACAGCGCTGATGCACTCACTCGCTGTGACCGAAAAACGCGGCACGTTCAAAGCGTGGACCGTGCTACTGGCCATATCGGCATTCTCGCTCAGCTTATTGGGCACCTTCTTAGTGCGCTCCGGCATTCTGGTCTCGGTGCATGCTTTCGCTTCCGATCCTTCGCGTGGGATGTTTATCCTTGGCTTCTTGGTGTTTGTCATCGGCGGCTCACTGCTTCTGTTTGCGCTCAAAGGCGCGTCGGTTCGTGTGCGTGGCAACTTCGAGTTGGTATCACGCGAAAATGCGCTGTTGGTCAATAACGTGTTGCTGATTGCGGCGTTAGTCGTGGTGTTGGTTGGGACTTTATTACCTCTGGTGCACAAGCAAATCGGGTTAGGCTCTGTCTCCATTGGTGCGCCATTCTTTGACATGCTGTTTGCCTGGTTGATGGTGCCGTTTGCCTTCTTCCTCGGTATTGGACCGCTGATCCGCTGGAAACGCGACAACCTAAAAACCGTCAAAGTGCCGATGCTTATCTCTGGCGTGGCTTCTTTGTTGCTCGCTGCCTTGTTCACTGTGTGGCTAGCCGATCAGTTCTTGGTGATGGCGTATATCGGCTGGGTGATGGCACTGTGGATCATCTTGCTGCATGGGTTTGAGCTCTACCAACGTGCGACGCACCGTCACCCTTTCTGGAGTGGTGTGAAAAAACTTCAGCGCAGTCACTGGGCGATGATGTTGGGCCACATCGGTCTTGCGGTTTCGATTATCGGTATTGCCATGGTGCAAAACTACAGTATCGAACGTGATGTCCGTTTGGCACCTGGCGAGCATTTCCAAATTCAAGGTTATGACTTCTATTTTGAAGGCTTACGAGACAAAGATGGCCCCAACTATGATGGCTATATTGCGGATTTTGAAATTACCCTTAACGGCAAATACATCAATACCTTGCATGCAGAGAAACGCTTCTACCGCACGGCGCGCTCTATGATGACCGAAGCGGCGATCGATCGAGGGATAACGCGCGATCTCTATATTGCGATGGGCGAGCAACTCGACGACAACAAATCGTGGGCCGTACGTATTTACTACAAACCGTTTGTGCGTTGGATTTGGGCGGGGGCTCTGTTGATGTCTCTCGGCGGTGCGATTGCCATCAGCGATAAGCGTTACCGATTTAGAAAGAATACCCAGCAGGAGGCATCATGAGTAAGAAGCTACTGTTTATTCCCTTGGTGGCCTTTTTAGGATTAGTCAGCGTTTTTGCCACCCAGCTCATCAAAAACCAACATGGTGATGATCCCACAAAGTTGGAGTCGGTCTTGGTCGGTAAAACGGTGCCAGAGTTTCGCTTAGAAGATTTAGCGGAACCGGGCAAACTGTACGATCAACAGATTTTTGTTGGCGAGCCTTTGCTACTCAATGTCTGGGCAACGTGGTGCCCTACGTGCTATGCCGAGCATCAGTATCTTAATGAGTTGGCTAGCCAAGGCGTTAAAATCATCGGACTGAACTACAAAGACGATCGCACTAAGGCAGTCGGCTGGCTCAACGACCTCGGTAACCCGTATCTCATCAGCCTGTTTGATGGCAATGGTATGTTGGGCCTAGATCTTGGTGTTTATGGCGCGCCAGAGACGTTCCTCATTGATGCAAATGGCGTGATTCAGTACCGCCATGTGGGTGATGTGAACGCACGCAACTGGGCAGAGAAGCTAGAGCCTATGTACCAACGTATGGTTGAGGAAGCAGTACAATGATTCGAAAGAGCGTTTCCCCCTTTCTGCTTTTAACTTTGATGTTAATGACGGCATTGACGCTCTCAATGGCAGCGAAAGCGGCCATCGAGGTGTATGAATTTGAGACTCTCGAGCAAGAGCAGCAGTTCAAGGAGCTCGGGCACACCTTGCGTTGTCCGAAATGTCAAAACAACACCATTGCGGACTCTAACGCGGAACTTGCGGTCGATTTGCGCCAAAAAGTGTACGAAATGACCAAAGACGGCAAATCGAAGCAAGAGATTGTTGATTACATGATCGCGCGCTACGGCAATTTTGTGACTTACAAACCGCCGTTCACATTGGCCACCTCGATTCTGTGGATTGGCCCGCTGTGTGTGGTGGTGCTGGGCTTTGCGCTGATTGTTCTTCGCAGCAGAAAAAGCAAAGTAAAGAGTGTGCCCGATGAGCAATGGAGCGCCGATAAGGAAGCGCGACTGAAAGCCCTTCTTGATGAACAAAATGATGGAGATAAACACAAATGACACTATTTTGGGTAGCCTCAGTCATTTTAATCGTCATGAGCTGCTTGCTGGTTGCTTTGCCTTTCATTCGACGCACAGAGAACCAAGATGTCCGTCTGCGTGACGAGCTCAATAAAGCGTTTTACAAAGACCGTCTCTCGGAACTTGCTGAAGAAACCGATGAAGGCTTGGTGGAGAACCAACAAGAGCTCATCGACGATCTTAAGCAATCCCTGCTCGATGACATCCCTACCAAAGAGGGGGGCGCTGATAGCGCTACTATCAAGCCGGTCTGGGTGCTAGTGCCATCATTTGCGCTGGTCATTGCGCTCTCTTATGCGATGTATTTCCAGTTTGGTGGAGCCAATCAAGTCAGTGAATGGCAGCAAGTGAGTGCAAACTTGCCTGCGCTATCGAAAAAGCTCATGTCGCCGGAAGGCGCCAGCTTGAGCGACGACGAGATGAAAGACTTAACCTTGGCGTTGAGAACCCGCCTTCATTATCAACCGGATGATTCAACGGGTTGGTTGCTACTCGGTCGTATTGGCCTCGCTAATCGCGATGTAGATACGGCGATCGGTGCGATGAAAAAAGCCTATCGTCTAGAACCCGAGAACACCGATGTTCAACTGGGTTATGCTCAAGCCTTGATGCTCTCTCAAGATGAGTTTGATCAAAACCGTGCTCGTACCTTGCTCTCAGAGTTGGTTCAGCAAGAGTATGTCGACTTGCGTGTGTTCTCTTTGCTCGCGTTTGATGCTTACGAGCGTCAGGACTTCCCAGCGGCGATTCGTTATTGGGGCGTGATGCAGCAGATGATCGGCCCAGAGGATAGTCGCTATGAGATGCTCTCGCGCAGTATTGACAACGCGCGCAAGCAGATGGGGCAAGCGATAGGTAACGGTCAATCTGTGGCGGTGACGATTGCGCTTGACCCTAGTGTACAAGCGGATCCGAATGCTTCGCTGATTGTGTCAGTGCACAGCGCCGATGGCGCGCCTATGCCAGTCGCAGCAGCGCGCTACCCTGTGGGGAGCTTCCCGCGCACTGTGGTGTTGGATGACAGCAACAGCATGTTGGAAGCACGTAAACTCTCATCGCTCGATGCGTTGATGGTGCGTGTGCGCATTGACAGCGATGGCAATGTTGCCACCAAAGCAGGGGACTGGTTTGGCGAGAGCGAAGCGGTTAAGATAGGGGAACCAGTTGAAGTGCTAATAGATAAGCAGTACTAATTCCCAATGCTTATGGATTAACAAAAAGCCGGTCACGACCGGCTTTTTTCATGGAAAGAGATAATAATGATAGATAAAACGTCTCGAACCGGACTGTTACTTTGCTCAGCGTTAGTGATGTCAGGGTGTGCTAGCCAGCCTGATGCTTCCTCGGCTTATGACGACTCTGGTCCGTATGACCCCATCGAAGGGTTTAACCGAACCATGTGGACCCTTAATTACGATTACTTGGATCCTTACTTTGTGCGACCCGTATCGCTCGCCTACGTTGGTTATGTTCCGACGCCGATTCGTTCTGGTATCGGTAACTTCTTAGGCAACTTAGATGAGCCATCTAGCGTGATCAACAACCTTGTTATGGGCAATGGCGAAAAAGCGCTCGACCACTTTAATCGATTCCTGATCAACAGTACGCTGGGTTTGCTGGGTTTGATTGACGTGGCATCTGCGGCGGGTATCACCGACCACAACGAAAAAACGTTCAGTGATGCGGTGGGTCACTACGGGGTCGGCAATGGTCCCTATGTCATGGTGCCGGGGTATGGCCCTTGGACAGTGCGAGAGACCGCCGATTTTGTCGACAGTGCTTACGTACCACTTTCGTTGCTGAATTTTTGGGGCGCGTTAGGCAAATGGGCCCTGGAAGGGATGGAAACCCGTGCAGCGTTGGTGAATCAAGAAGTGATGTTGGAAAACTCTCCTGACCCTTACGCACTGACGCGTGATGCGTATCTTCAACGCCAAGACTTTAACGCCGAGATAGAAAAAGAAGCGTTCAATGAGGAAGAAGAAGCTTATCTTGATGAATATCTACAAGATTTCTGACTACTTGACGTTGAGAAAGTAAAAGGGCTTGGTCACTGACCAAGCCCTCGTCGCATAAAGGCGAAGTATTTAAGGATATGCGTTAGAAGGTGTAGTTCGCTTGTACACCGACGATGATCACGTGCCCTGATGTTTCCCCTACAAACTGTCCAGCCAGTGCTTCCGCGGTGTCATCGGAATCGTAGCCGCGAGATTCGGTGATAGGCGCATCTTTTGCGAACACGTAAGTGAAGCCACCATCTAGCGTGAATTGCTTGGTAAACGCGTAACTGGCGCCAACGCTCAGCCAAGTACGGTCTGTTTCTGGAATAGTAATGGTGCGGTTTTTGTCACTGACCGCTGACATGTCATACGCGACACCCGCTCGTAACGCCAATTTCGGATCCCACTGATAGGTCGTACCCAGCGCAAAGCGGTAGTTGTCTTCCCAATTTTCCACCTTGATGGTCTGCGATGGCAAGGTATCTAAATCGGCGTAAAGTTGCTTGAATGAGCTCCAATCCGTCCAGTTTACACTGGCGTGAATCGCGACTTTTTCAGTCAACTGGTGGAAGCTGGCGAGTTCAGCAGTGGCGGGCAACGTTAAATCAATAGAGCCTGTGCTGGTGGCAATTGCAGTACCAGTAAAGATGTTGGCTGAACCGGTAAGTTTGAGATCGACTGCCGATTTGTAGGCAAAGCCCACACGGTTACGCTCATCGATTTGCCAAGCGGCACCAAGTTGCCAACCCCAAGCAGTGTCATCGCCTTCCATATATTTGAGGGTCGTGCCTTGTGAAAGAGCGTAAGCATTATTTGTTGGCGCCGTTGCGCCAAAGCTTCCTTCACCCATCACGTAACGTAGACCACCACCGATGCTCACCGCATCATTGATTTGATATGCAGCATTCAGGTTGGCTTCCATCGAAATCACACTGGCTTCATTACCAAAGTGAGAAGCGGCGAAATCGGTACCCAGATCAGTCTCCATGCCGTAGTTGGTGCCAAATGCGGCGCCAACAAAGAACTGCTCAGAATACTGGTGAGAAGCGTAAAAGTTAGGGATAACCGCATCGTGAGCAAAGTCTTTACTGTTTGCAGGTATCTCGGTGCCATAAAAATTGGTTGTGCCACTCACATCCACATTCGGGTCCACATACACTGCACCTACAGAGAGCTGTGTCCCTTTTAGGTAAGTCAGCATGGCAGGGTTGCGCCATTGCGCACTGGCGTTGTCTGCCATCGCCGCTTCACCAGCGTACGCTCGACCTAGGCCTGTTGCGGAGTACTCGGCGAGCTGAAAGCCAGCCGCAGACACGTGTGTGGCGCTGGTCATCAGAGTGCCAGCCACTGCAAGAGAAAGAAGTGTTTTATTGGTTTTCATTTTTATGTTCGCTGATTGTCGTTGACTTTGGTCGTGTGATGATAAAGTTAGAGCAATCACTTTAAAAATAAAAAACAAGCTATTGATGGTTTTTAGAATAAAAATCTAACCATAGTAAAATTATATAATTTAAATGTTGTTTGTTAATGGTGTGTTTCTAAATTTGAGCGTACATCTGTAGGGTCAATCGGATAGTTCAGGTTACACGTGTAGCCTGAATAGGAAGTGAAGTGATTGAATACGAAATTAAAAAAGGCCGCGAGGGCGGCCTTTGAAGATATAGAGTGTTCGCTGTGCTTAGAAGCTACGGCTGTATTGTAGACCTAGTAGGATAGCGTCAGCTTTCGTCGTGCCAGTTACTTGTGTATAACCATAACCAGTTGGACTATCGCTGTTAGGTAGAACTAAAGTTTCCTTTACGTCTGTTTCTTTACCCATTAGGTAGGTAAAACCAAAATCAATATTGGAGCTAGAGTCAATATGATACGTGAAGCCTGTTGATAACCATTGTCTATCGGAATCAGGAACTGAAATCGATGTTAGTTCATCTTGAGCACTAGTGTCGTACATATAGCCCGCACGAAGAGTCCAATCAGAGTTAAGGTAATAAGTACCTCCTAAAGCGAAGTGCCAACCATCTTGCCATTTGTAGTCTTTGTTGTAAGTGGTGCTAACACCTGCGAGCTGTGACTGAGATACATCTAGGTTTTCAAAATCAATTTGGTCGAATTTACCCCAACCAATCCACTGCACGCTATAGTGGACAGCGAACTTAGTTTCCTGGATCTTATGGAAACCAGAGAACTCCGCAATATCTGGAAGAGGTAAAGTTACTTCTTGACCGTAGTCATCTTCTGCAGAGAACTCTGGGCTGTAACGGTATGCAAACCCAAATCGATTGTTTTCATCAAGCTCATAAACAGTACCAACGTTAAAGCCTAGCGCCCATCCATCAGCTTTGTCTACGTTGAGTAAGTATGCGGCGCTGTTAGTGCCTGGGACTGCTCTTTTAAATGTACCTTGTCCATAAATGAGGTCCAAGCCAGCACCAAAACTCCACTGATCATTCAGTCTATAGGAACCCGCTAAGCCTAAATTGAAGCTTTTGACATCAGTTAAACCACCGTATTCAGACGCTGCATAGTCGTCAGCAAACTCTGTTTTAGTACCAAAGTTTGTATACGCATTAACGCCCCAAGCGAATTTATCATTTACAGGCACGATCAAGTGGATGTTTGGTGCTATGGATGTGTCTCCAGCATCATCGTAGTTGGCTGATGTTGAGCTGGCTGATAGTGCGCCAGCTGTTGGAGAGTATGCGCCGCTTGTATATGTGGCGTCTTTCACTTCAATCATTGATGTGACGGTCTCGAAGCCCAGCGATAACTCTGTCTTGTCAAATAATGCCATTGTTGCGGAGTTGCGAGACATTGCTGCTGCGTTATCAGCAATAACCGCATCACCTGCGAATGCACGACCAAGGCCGGTCGCTGATTGTGCGTTAAGTTGGAAACCGGCGGCCATCGCTTGCTGTGAAGCCATTGCCGTTGATGCGATAGTCACTGCTAACAGTGATTTTTTAAACAGACGCGTCTTGTTCATTTGTGCTTTTTCCTTTTTGTTCGTCTCTTTCGGACGTTATATTTGAGCAAAAGCTCAGTGGTGGCTGATCCTAGAGGCAATTATAGGAGATACATATCCGACCATTGCGTAGTTGGCAGATAAAATTAGCGAAATGACGGTTATCTGGCAGGAAAATCCTACAAAATGACTGTTTTTAGAGTGTAAGCTCTAATTTTATGCTAAAAAAATGGCCCGAGAGGGAATCTCGGGCCATGATCTTGCTCACAAAATGTTATCAGGTTGTTAACTCATCGGTTTGATGATATCCATCAAGGTTTGCGCGATGTTCGCCACATCTTCGCCTTTGTCTCCAACCAGAATCAGGCTGTTGTTGCCAATCGGTTCAACAATGCCCGCCATGCCTTGTTTTTCAAAGGCAAAGGCTTTGTCACTGGCGATACCGGTTAAGAACAGCGTCACTTTGCCTTGCGTCCCTTTAAAGACCATATGCACCGCATTGGAGTCGCCAAAGCCACAGTGGTTAAGATAGTAGACATGGTAAGGGAACTGCTCAATCAAGTGTTTTTTAAACGGCACCATTTTGGCGTTGATTTGCGACGATTGGACTTGTTCATCCAACACAAACACGAAGCCTTTTTCATCAAACACATGTTGAATGGCGGTGTCCGCTAAATTGGCGTTCGCGGGTGATACCACTAAATTGCCCCAGTTGACTTGGCCAACCAGCAGACCAGCGACAAAGGCGACCGAAGCTGCCATTGCCATGGCACGTTTAACGAATGTCGGGCGAACGACATTGTCTTCTTTGATTGCCGCGGATTGATTAAACAAAATGCGGTCAGCGAGCCCATCGGGTACATCGACCTTCATGGCATTGGCAATGAGGGTATCGAGCTCAAGAATATCGTCGGCAAACTTGGCATTCTTGCTGTCGGCTTTGATCGCTTCGTTGATTTGTGAGTCACGCTGTTTTGGGTCGGACATAATACGACGACGGAATTCTAACTCATCCATTTTTTTGCCCCCTTGCGCTGTCATCAGAATCTAACATCTCTTTAAGTTGGTTACGCGCTCGAAAAAGCCGTGTCATGACGGTGTTTTTGTTCAAAGACAAAATCTCGCCTATCTCTTCACCACTGAACCCTCCTACCACTTGGAGGAAGAGGGGCTCACGGTATTCTTCTTCTAGCTTCATGATTTGCGCTTGGATCCACTGGGTTTGATGATGTGGGTCATCGCTCACTTTGGCTTCGCCGCTGTAATCATCGATATCCACGAGATCAAACTGCTTACGCTCAAAACGACGCGCGTTCTCACGGCGCAAGATGGTGATCAGCCAAGACTTGGCGGCTTTTTCATCTTGCAAACTGTCCAGTGACTTCCAAGCCCTTAGGCAGGTTTCCTGCACCAAATCTTCCGCGATGGTTGGGTCTTTGCAGAGCCAATACGCATAGCGGTAGAGATCTCGGTGATAGGCACGAACCAGCGCTTCATATTTTCTTTGTCTGTCCATATCCGAGTTGACCGGAGTGTCGGACTTTTTCTTTCCAAAAAACGAAATTATTGACACACGAGCCTCCTAGTATGCTCCGTGGTGCTCATTATGGCTGATAAAACCCTCTTTATATATTGAAGCAAAGTGGCGCACAGTGCGATAAAAAGAGAGAAATCCCATTAAAATTGATCTACTTCAAAAAGAGGCAAGCGGCAACAGGTATAGTAACTCCTGTCATCTAGTCGGCATCTGCTGACAAGTTGAGCAAGATGACACTTCCTTTTGAAGGCTGACTTTACTTTCTCCTAATCAGGAAACTGATTATTTTCAATTGGCGTTAGTTAATTGCTTTATACATTCCGACCACACAGTTCTGTGTGGTTTTTTTTTGCCTCGAGAAAATGCCCGGCGCAGCAACGCTGTTCTCCCGTTTAGGCGGCGGTGTTTGATGATCACAGTGTTTGGCAAAAGCCGACAACCTGGATTGTCACCCTACCTTGTCTGATGTTATAAACTGAGGATAAAAGTGATGCATTTGTTGCATTGCCTACAAGGAAAGTTGAGGACCGATGAGAATCTTGATAGTGGAAGATGATCGTTTGATCAGCCAATCATTGGAGCAGCGCTTCACTGATTTAGGTCATGGAGTTGATTGTGCCTACGATGGAAAAGTGGCGTATGCCTTGGTCGCTCACACTCAATACGACTTAATCATCTTGGATTTGAATCTTCCGCATCGTTCTGGAGAAGAGATCACAAAAAAAATTCGCCAACGTTACGATACGCCTATTTTGATACTGACGGCGAGAAACGAGGTGCTCGATAGAATCCAACTGCTTGACTTAGGTGCGGATGATTACCTTTGTAAGCCATTTGACTTGGGTGAACTAGAGGCGCGATGTCGTTCTATTGTGCGCAGG
>NZ_JCBDGX010000093.1:0-30663 GCF_059834345.1 Vibrio sp. R11-SG3-ISO3-SZ | reverse complement strand
GCTATTAACACACCCACCTTCCTCACTGCTGAAAGTACTTTACAACCCGAAGGCCTTCTTCATACACGCGGCATGGCTGCATCAGGCTTGCGCCCATTGTGCAATATTCCCCACTGCTGCCTCCCGTAGGAGTCTGGACCGTGTCTCAGTTCCAGTGTGGCTGATCATCCTCTCAGACCAGCTAGGGATCGTCGCCTTGGTGAGCCCTTACCTCACCAACTAGCTAATCCCACCTGGGCATATCCTGACGCGAGAGGCCCGAAGGTCCCCCTCTTTGAGCCGAAGCTATTATGCGGTATTAGCCATCGTTTCCAATGGTTATCCCCCACATCAGGGCAATTTCCCAGGCATTACTCACCCGTCCGCCGCTCGACGCCGTTAACGTTCCCCGAAGGTTCAGTTAACTCGTTTCCGCTCGACTTGCATGTGTTAGGCCTGCCGCCAGCGTTCAATCTGAGCCATGATCAAACTCTTCAATTTAAGATTTTGTCGGCTCAATGAATACTGATAAGTTCCTAGTGACTAGAAGCTAGTTCCTAGAAAACTTGAATTGACTGTGCTGAATCCGAAGATTCAATGGTCACTCAGTTCATTGAAACCTAATTTGATACCAAGGTATCTAATTGGATTATCATCAACGAGTGCCCACACAGATTGATAGGTTTATATTGTTAAAGAGCATCTAGTGCGATGTCGTTTTTGCGTCTCGCTGCTAGGGGTGCGTATCTTACGCTTCCCGTTTTCAGAGTCAAGCTTTTTTATTCGCTTAATTTTTCTGAACCCGATTCGGTTTGTGACTTTCGTCTCACTCCGTGTCGGTGAGGCGGCATTATAGGGAGGTCTGAAAGGAAGACAAGCACTATTTTCAATTTATTTTCTGTTTGCTCAAAATTAAATCAAACCGATGAAAATAGAATAAAATTTCAACATTTGAGACACGTCACATCAATAGGTTGGAAAAACAATAACCTTATACGTAATATGCCTGTATCTATTTTGTTAATAATAGATTTTCTTATTCTCAACCAAAAAGTTGTATTCCAATATGAGTTCAAATAAATCAACCATTCTGATGGTAGCCTTGGCGGTATTGGGTGGCATGCTCTTTCTCTTTATTGAATCACAAGGAAAAGAGCTATCTTCTGCGTTGACTTTTGTTATCGGTGTTTTTGCTTGCGCTTTTGTTTTTAAATTTTCGAATACCGATTCAGAGCCAGAACCAGTCAGCGATCCATCCACCAAGACCTTATATGTTGGTAACCTTCCATACAAAGCAAACGAATCTCACGTCAAAGAGTTGTTTGCTCAACATGGTGAGGTATTTGCCGTTCGATTAATGAAGGATAAAAGGACAGGAAAGCGCCGTGGCTTCGGTTTTGTGGTAATGGCCACCAACGACGCGCAAACCGCAATCGATGCGCTGAATGATAAAGACTATCTTCAGCGTACCTTAAAGGTGAGGATTGCTAACGATCCAAAATCTCAATCAGAGAACTCTGAACAGGAGTAAACCCTAAGTTCTGCAGTTTTCTGTTCAGCGCTTCTTCCTGCCAAGGGGGAGCGCTGGAGTAAATCTCCCGCTTGCCCTTCTCACTCGCTTCTAATTCATGACCCAGCAGCTGTTTTACGCGTCTCGCAATAGCTTGACCGGAGTCCACTAGGATTACGCCATCACCGAGCACCTGTTGGATCTCATCTTTGATGAGCGGAAAGTGGGTACAGCCTAGTACGGCAACATCAATGTGACCTTTGATTGGCAGCAGCACTTCCTCTAACTCTTCCAGTACTACCGTTTGCCCACGTAGCTTTTCTTCAGCCATATCCACCAGCCTTGTCGAGCCTAGCATTTCGACAGGTTTACTCTGAGAAAAGTTGCGAATGAGGTCATGGGTATATTCTCGCGTCACCGTCGCTGGCGTCGCAATCAACCCGACGGCTTTATTGGCCATGTTTGACGCCGGCTTAATCGCCGGCACAACGCCAACGATAGGAATAGTATGCTGGGCACGAAGTGTAGGGAGCACAATGGTGCTCGCCGTATTGCATGCAATCACCACTAGATCGATGCGAAACCGCTCGACGCATTGCGACACGATTTGCTTTACGCGATCGATCAACACACTGTGTTCTAGCTCACCGTAAGGGTACGCTTCATTATCAAAAACGTAGTAGTAGTTGAATTGGGGAAGGATCGCCTCGATTTCTTGATAGACAGAAAGCCCACCAACACCGGAATCAAAAATTAGAACATTTGGCTGAGAGAACACAAGCGACTTCCACACAATAAGATGCGCTGATCATACTCGCTCTGCATCGATTGGCAATATCGAGGCTTGATAACGTTGATGTGAGAAGCGCTCTCCGTGCTCTTGGTGCGTCAACGCCAGCGCTATCTCACCTTGATAGCTTCTTGTTTGTGTCACCAATGTATGAAATTCACCATTTTCTCCGCACGGATCCACCGCCGCGGGTAGTGATTGTAGGAACGCTGAGTTGTACCAAAGGCCGCAGTAGTCCGGGATAAGTTGCTCGGCATCCGTTGTGACCACTAAGGTTTGTATCCCTCTGTCGATGATCTCTTTGGCCAACGCTTGACTGCTCTCTCCAAGGAGAGGGAAGACACACTCCCATCCCGCAGATTCAATATAGCTTCGCCGATAGTCGGCGATACCATTGCAAAACATATCGCCGAATGCGACAGAGTCTATTGCTAACCCACTCTTGCGTAAGCCGTCGACGATGCTTTGCTGATAGATCTCGTTACTTGGGAACACCTCTGGCAAAGCAATCTCAATCAGCGGCAAACCGAGCAATTGTGCTTGCATACGGACGACAGACAGCGGCGTCGCTTGAAAAGGGACTTCGTCTTTGACATAGGTCGTATAGAGAGCTACAACTTCATACTCGGAACTGTCAATCAAACGCTCTAGGACTAGAGTAGAGTCTTTGCCTGACGACCAACTTATAACGACTTTCTTTTTCATTGATATGCCCAATAAGAAAAAACCGCCCGAGGGCGGTTTAGGGGGTTAATTAGAATTGGTAAGAGGCGGACACGAAGTATTCACGCCCTGGTGTCGCGTAACCACTGTACATTTCATACTCTTTATCAAATGCGTTGCTCAGCTTACCTTTTAACTTGAGATCTGGCGAAACTGCATATTCAGCCGTAAAGTTCCAGAGGCTGTAGCTAGCTAATCGTGTATCGCCATTAAAACGCTCACCTTGATACAGGTACTGAGAACCAAAGATCCAATCACCAAATTCAGCAAAAGCGTTCCACTTCGCGCCCTGTTTAGAACGGTACGCTAACTGTTGTTCTTTACCATTTGACTTATCTACTGGATCTTTCCAATCTAAGTAAAACTGGTGCGTAACGATTGAGGTGTCAAAGCCTAACCCCAGTTCAATACCTTTAATTTCTGCTTCACCGATGTTGGTCATGCCCGATCCTTGCCACATCAACATGTTGTTAATTTTATTGATGTAACCTGTCACAGACCAATCTAAGTAAGAGTGAGAACCTTCCAACGTTAGTTCTGTATTTTCAGAGTCTTCTGCCTTTAGGTTAGGCGCTTCATAACCTGGGTAATACAAATCTAGAAAGGTCGGCGCTCTAAAAGCAGTCCCATGACTTGCTTTGATTTCGTAATTTTCAAGAAAAACCTTACCCACCGCCGCTTGCCAAGTCGTGTTATTGCCATACTGACTATTGTCGTCATTTCTAGCACTCGCTTCCAAAGTCCAACTGTCTAATGTGTATTGACCAATGATGCTGATACCATAGTTCTCACGCGGGTTTTCTTCTGGCTGATAATAGCCAAATCCAGTGTAACCCTCGTCCAACTTTTCACGGCGATAATCTAAGCCGCCACCCACAGAAAATTGTTCATTAACACGATAAGAGTTTAGCCATGCAGCATTAACTTGGTTAATTGAAACAATTGCGCCGCTTTTCTTACCCTCACCCACAACATAATCGTAGTTATCCTGCTCTGCATATGTCAGATCCAGAGAGGAGCTTAGATTACCCTTATCATAAGCAAGATTTGTATTAACTGAACGAAACTCAACTCGACCCATTTTCTTTTCATGGGTAGCAGGACCCCATTGAGACGCGGCATAACTATTGTCATACTCGCCTTCGTTGTCATAAGCAACGACATTGACAAAAGCACGGACGGTGTCAGTCAATTTGTTTTGATAGCCAACATTGACATTATATGACTCAAAACCATGCTCATCGCCATCGTTAACCCCGGCTACAGGTTTAACATTAAAGCCGTCATTTTTCTCATATCCAACCACGGCTTTTATATGTTGGTTTTCATCGATTTTATGCAGAGCTGCTAAAGAAGTGACATAGTGATTATTTGTTCCAAAGCCGCCATATAATTTCACTGCGTTTTCATTTACGTCAGCTTTGGTAATGATGTTGATGACACCCGAGATTGCCTCTGAACCGTAGATTGAGGCACGGGCACCACGTATAAACTCAATTCTTTCAATGGAATTGACAGGTAAAGAGTTGAAATCCACACCTCCCATCATAGCTCTCGGCATTCGAGTACCATCCATTAGCACTAAAACTTGAGATGAGCTGCCTCCACGAACAAAGAATGACGCGTTTTGACCACGTCCACCATACTGGGCAACCTCAACACTGGGTAGAGTTCGAAAAACATCCACTAAGCTATTTGCCTGAAGTTTGGAAATGTCTTCTTTGGTGACGACTACCGTTTGGGCTAATACGGCACCATCAACTTGCTCAAAACGATTCGCCGTCACCACCATGGTTTCATCAGCTGCAACTTCTTGGGCCAAACTCGAGGTAGCAGGAAGTAGCGATGCCACTGCTATCGCTAGAATAGATTTGTTCATTATATTGTTCCTAAATCGCGTAAATCCTACTGAGTTCTGGCGGATGCCGTTGATGGAACTCAGCTGCTGGCAGGTATTCGGACTTAAGAGCTGTTGGCCTACTGCCTCGACTTCCCACACCTCCCGTGGTGCAGTGTCGTGTTGAGGGGTCGTTCTCTTTTACCGCTGCGCGTCAGTTCTGGATTTACACCAGATTCCCTTTTCAGCCATCTATACATCTAGATAGCACCAGCTTGAAGGCATAGTATTGAGCCTGACGGTATTTGTCTAGTGATAGATGGCTATAAGCTATAGTTTTACAGTGCGCATTACGCCCGTTTCGCGACCAAGACTGGACATCAGACGGGGATTGAATAAAATCTGCGCTCTTAAATGGCAAACACCACCCAGGCAATCACCCCAAAGGTACTATTCATGGCGACTCTTGATGTAAACCCGCAGCACTACCAGCAGCAACTCGATGACAAAATCTCTCGTTTGACCGAGATGTTTTCCAGTTACGAGGCGCCTGAGTTGGAAGTGTTCAAATCTCCAGAGCAGCACTATCGCATGCGCGCCGAATTTCGCGTGTGGCACGAAGGGGATGATCTCTATTACATCATGTTTAACCAAGAGACTCGTGAAAAGTACCGCGTCGATCAGTTTCCGGCGGCCAGTCGTCTTATCAATGACTTAATGCCGCTGCTTCTCGAAGCAATGAAAGATAACGACACACTGCGCCGCAAGCTCTTTCAAGTCGATTTTCTCTCGACGCTGAGCGGCGAAATCTTGGTCTCGCTGCTATACCATCGTCAGCTCGATGATGCCTGGACAGTGGAAGCAAAAGCGCTAAAGCAACGCTTAAATGACGAAGGGTTCAACCTCAACCTGATTGGCCGTGCGCGTAAAATGAAGATCGTGCTCGATAGAGATTATGTGGTAGAGAAACTGGATGTGAACGGCCAGCCTTACGTTTACCAGCAGGTCGAAAACAGCTTTACGCAGCCTAACGGTAAAGTAGCAGAAAAAATGCTGGAATGGGCCGTCGACTGCACCCAAGAGAGCCAAGGCGATCTGCTTGAGCTCTACTGCGGTAACGGCAACTTTTCACTGGCACTGGCACAAAACTTCGACCGTGTATTAGCGACCGAACTCGCCAAACCTTCCGTTGAGTCTGCGCAGTACAACATCGCCGCTAACAACATAGACAACGTACAGATCCTCAGATTGTCAGCCGAGGAGTTTACTCAAGCGATCGAAGGCAAACGAGAATTCCGCCGCTTAAAAGACGCCAATGTGGATTTAAGCAGCTATAACTGCAACACCATTTTTGTCGATCCGCCTCGCTCAGGCATGGATATCGATACCTGTAAGATGGTGCAAAACTATCAACGCATCGTCTACATCTCATGCAACCCTGATACGCTCAAAGAGAATTTGGACGTGTTATCACAAACGCACAAAATCACTCGATTCGCCCTGTTTGACCAATTCCCTTACACCCACCATATGGAAGCGGGCGTGATGCTGGAGCGCATTAAATAAGGGCTCGTAATGTTTGACCTTTCCCCTAAATTAACACCATGACTTTGATGAGATTTCTAATACACTAGAACTAATGGAGATCTCAAAATGAAAAAGCGATACACGGAAGAGCAAATCATCAAGGCGATTAAACAGCATGAAGCTGGCGCTAAGGTTGACGACATCTGTCGCGACATGGGGATATCATCGGGCACTTTTTATAACTGGCGCAGCAAGTATGCAGGGCTAGAAGTGAATGAGGCCAAAAGGCTGAGAGAGCTTGAATCTGAGAACAATAAGCTTAAGCGGCTCCTCGCGGAGAAGTTGCTCGAAGTCGAAGCAATGAAGGATGTTGTGTCAAAAAAGTGGTAACGCCATCTTCTCGAAAGCTTATTGCTCGATACCTTATTGACACTCACCGACTGAGTGAAAGAGCGGCCTGTAAGCTTGCGTGTTTGAGTCGAACGGCGTTTCGATACAAAGCTAAAAACCCTGTAGATAGGGCCTTACGAGAACGTTTAAAAGCGTTAGCCGTTCAATATTCCCGTTATGGCTATCTGATGCTACACAGTTTACTAAAAGCAGAGGGCTTAGTTGTGAATAAGAAGCACACGTATCGTATTTACACTGAGGAAGGACTGCAAGTCAGAACGAAGAAGCGCAAAAAGCTACAGCGCCCGAGACTAGTTATGAATTCACCCACAAGAGCCAATCAACGCTGGTCGATGGACTTTGTCTCTGACCAATTGAGCAATGGTAGACGTTTTCGTATGCTCAATGTCGTTGACGATTTTTCACGAGAACTCATTGGGCAGCTGGTGTCCCTATCAATCAGTGGCCAACAAGTTGCCCGTTTTTTAACTCAACTAACCGAGGTGCGCAGCAAGCCAGATAACATTGTTTGCGACAACGGGACGGAATTTACCAGCAAAGCCATGTTCTTTTGGTCAAAGACAACGTCGGTAACACTCGCCTTTATTCAACCAGGTAAACCGACTCAAAATGCCTTTGTGGAGAGCCTAAATGGCAAGTTCAGAAATGAGTGTCTCAATCAACACTGGTTCCGCACTCTGGATGAAGCACGTTACGAAATAAATCTATGGAGAGAGCACTACAACCATATTCGACCACATAGCTCTCTAAATTATATGTCGCCAATTGATTATGCCAATCAAGTGGCGTAAACGTGGGAAACTTCATCGAGGCGGTGGTATTAATCTCGGGGAAAGGTCATACGGCTTTGGACTTCACCGGACAATACGATTACTAAAATCGATAAAAATCATAAGTTTAAGTTCAAGGAATATAACTCTATAAACTTTGACGGATTAAAGGTTCGATTTACCCACCACATGGAAGCGGGTGTGATGCTTGAGAAAAAAGACTAGCCCCTTAAATGAACAAACGAGCCTTAGGGCTCGTTTGTTGTTTAGGAATGTGTGGTCGCGTACTTATCGCTCGGCGCCAATGTAGCCGAGCTTTTTACCGATCCACAGCAGCAACAAGAGTGAGACGATGATCGAAAAGAAGTTTGAACCGGCCTCTGGGTATTGCGCTTTCACAAATGCGGAGTGACCAAACGCACCGACGAAAAAGCACGCGAGTCCGACGAGAGGAATATCCTCGGATACCGGATGACGGAGATACTCTTGGTACAAGGCCTGTAAGGAGAGCACCAAAGCGATCAACGGAAAGATAGAGAAAGAGACCTCACTCATCGTCAACCAAGACAACATGGCATCACCGCACATACCTGCGATTAATGCCAAAATGAGGGTTTTCTTTTCAGAACCACGATCGACTGGGTTTGTTTCGTTCGACATTAGTTTATCCCACCTTTTAATCGGTTACGTTCACGTTCTTTGCGATACCAATAAGCCCCTTTGGCTATCATTCGCAACTGCATTATCAGACGCTCGGCCAGTTCATCGCGTTCACGTCTGTCTAGATCTAACGCTTCGGCCCCAGAGCTAAATACCAGCGTCACGGACGCTTGTGCCTGGGTAAACGCCTCTTCACGAGACATGCCTGAGCTGATTAAATACTCGGTCAATTCGGCGCAGAAGTGTTGCATCTCTCGGGCAACCGCAGTACGAAACTCAAAAGACGTTCCGGAGCGCTCACGCAGTAGCAAACGAAACACGTTGGGGCTACTTGCGATAAACTCCATAAACGTCTCGACCGAGGTGCGAATCACACTGCCTTCTTTGACGATTCTCTGCCGCGCTTGGCGCATCAACTGACGCAGCAACAAGCCGCCTTCATCGACCATGGTCAATCCCAACTCATCCATGTCTTTGAAGTGGCGATAAAAAGACGTCGGTGCAATCCCGGCCTCTCGTGCCACTTCTCGCAAGCTCAGGTTCGAGAAACTCCGATCAGCACTTAATTGACTGAAGGCCGCATCAATCAATGAGCGACGAGTTTTCTCTTTTTGTTGTGCGCGTATTCCCATGGATTTCATCGTTGGTATCTGTGTTTAACCTCAATGCCAGTCAATATACAACGATTGGCTTACGGAGATAACCTCAATTCGTTGTTTAGTGAAGAATCGCTATTAAAACACGCCCGCTTAATTGAAGGCAAAATTCCCTCTCACTTGCCCGCCTATCCTGTGCGCCAGGCCGAAGATTCACTTCTCGCACTCTATTCTCGTGATCTCATCGACTCTCTCAGTCGCTTTTTTTTCTTTGCCTCTTGGAATCAGTTAAAATCTCGCTACAGCAATGTTAACACTCTATAACAAGGATAAAACTATGGCTCAGAGCAACCACTTTGATGTGATCGTAATAGGTAGTGGCCCTGGTGGTGAAGGGGCGGCTATGGGATTGACCAAAGCGGGGCTCAACGTCGCGATAGTAGAGAAAGAGAGCAGTGTCGGTGGCGGGTGTACACACTGGGGCACCATCCCCTCCAAAGCGCTGCGTCACGCGGTTAGCCGAATCATTGAATTCAACAACAACCCGCTGTTTTGCCACAATAACAGCAGCTTACACTCGACCTTTTCCAACATTCTTGGTCATGCTAAGTCGGTCATCGACAAACAAACTCGATTGCGCCAGGGATTTTATGATCGCAACCAATGCTCGTTGATTTTTGGTACGGCGCGCTTTGTGGATAAATACACCATCGCGGTGATGCAAAGCGATGGCACCGAAGAGACCTACAGCGCCGACAGATTTGTGATTGCGACAGGCTCACGCCCCTACCAACCGGCGGATGTCGATTTCCTCCACGAGCGTATTTACGACAGCGATTCTATTTTGAGCCTGAAACACGACCCGCGCCACATCATCATCTACGGCGCAGGCGTGATCGGCTGTGAATACGCCTCTATCTTCCGTGGGCTTGGGGTAAAAACCGATCTCATCAATACACGTGATCGCTTGCTGTCCTTTTTGGACAACGAAGTGTCTGACGCACTCTCCTACCACTTCTGGAATAGCGGCGTGGTGATTCGCAACGATGAAACCTACGAGAAGATCGAGGGCACTGAAGACGGCGTGATCGTCCACCTCCAATCGGGTAAGAAAATGCGCGCCGACTGTTTGCTCTACGCCAACGGCCGCACCGGCAATACCGACAAGCTCAACTTAAGCGCGGTAGGGCTTGAAGCCGACTCGCGCGGTCAGTTGAAAGTGGACACCAACTACCGCACGCCAGTTGAGCACATCTATGCGGTCGGTGATGTGATTGGCTATCCAAGTTTGGCCAGTGCGGCGTATGACCAAGGCCGATTTGTGGCGCAGGCCATTACCAAAGGTCAAGCGGATGGCTACTTGATTGATGATATCCCAACCGGCATTTACACCATCCCTGAAATCAGCTCTGTGGGGAAAACTGAACAAGAACTGACAGCGGCGAAAGTCCCGTATGAGGTTGGACGCTCGTCGTTCAAACATTTGGCTCGCGCCCAGATTGCAGGCAAAGATATTGGCAGTTTGAAGATCCTTTTCCACCGTGAAACTAAAGAGATTTTAGGCATTCACTGTTTTGGTGAGCGAGCGGCTGAGATCATCCACATCGGGCAAGCCATCATGGAACAAAAAGGCGAAGCGAATACCATCGAGTATTTCGTCAATACCACCTTTAACTACCCAACCATGGCGGAGGCCTACCGCGTGGCCGCCCTCAACGGTTTGAATCGCTTGTTTTAATCCTTACTCGCGACTTTCATCTCATTCGACACGGCGTCAGGCTCTGCTTGGCGCCGTCTTTTTTCTTCGCCGCCATGCCCTCAAATCGACTCAGGAAAGAACGCGCCCGCTCGCCACTGGCGATACAAAATCCACCCTAATGCCATGCCTCGCGCGGCCATAAAACAGAGCATCGATAACCAAAGCGCGTGGTTTTGCAACGCCTCAAACAGCCAGAATAGAATGAAGAACCCACAGGTGGCGACAAACATGCTGTTTCTCATTTCTCTTCCTTTCGTCGCGCCGACAAAAATACCGTCGAGTAGAAAACACCACATAGAAACCAACGGCATGGCCACCAGCCAAGGAAGAAAGTGCAGCGCTTGCTGCTGGACGGACTCAATATCCGTGATCATTGCGATCAAGGGCGATCCCAGTTGAGCAAATGCCAATGTCAGAGCGGAGCAAATGATCAGACTCCAGAAAAAGGTGCCCAGCAGTGACTGTGTCAGTTGATGACGATCTTTTGCGCCGATGGCCTTACCGACCATTGCCTCCATTGCATAGGCAAAGCCATCCATTGCGTACGAGATCATCATCAAGAAACTCATCAAGACGGCATTGGCCGCGACAATCTCATCGCCATAGTTTGCGCCTTGAAAGGTCATAAAGGTAAACACCGCTTGTAGGCAGAGCGAGCGAAGGAAGATATCTCGATTCAGTCTGATAAAACGGCTTAGCCCACGGGTGGTGGCACGCAACACATCACCAATAGGCGGTAGGTTCTGCTGGTGCCATGTTCGCCATACGCAGAAAAAACCAAAACTCATACCGGTGTAATCGGCCAATACCGACGCCCAAGCCGCCCCTTCGACTTGCCACTCCAACCCGATCACAAACAGCAGATCGAGTGCAATATTGGTCGCGTTGGTGATCACCACCATCCACATGGGCGCTTTTGCGTTTTGTGTTCCAAGCAGCCAGCCAAGCAGCACAAAATTGGCTAACGCCGCAGGCGCGCTCCAAACACGGATGGAAAAGTATTGTTCACCATAAAATTTGACTTGCTCGCTGGCCTCACTGAACTGAAAGACGATATCGGCCACTGAAGCATGCACGATGAGAAACAGCAGCGCAAAAAGCCACGCCATCGCGAGCCCTTGCGTCAACACAAGCGCCAACCCATGCCCTGACTTCCCGCCATACGCTTGGGCCGCTAAACCTGTGGTGGCCATGCGCAGAAACCCGAGCAACCAGAAAGTCACACTGATCATGGTGGTGCCTAGCGCGACACCGCCTAAATACCACGCATGTTCTAAATGACCAATAACCGCGGCATCAACCAGCCCCAACAGAGGCACTGTGATATTGGACAGCACCATAGGAATGGCGAGCCACAAGACTTTCTTATGAAGAGAGAGATTGGAAAGGGTATCAAGGATCTGCACGGGAGGAATTCACTTAAGGACGATGTGTCCAGTGTAACCTTATCACCAGCGCAGCTGAACCACCACGGGCGTTAAACGATGCTTGAGGCGATGAATTTTTCTCAGCCATCGTTGCCACAGCTTCCAACGATGACAGTGCTGATCTAAAGGCGAAAAGAGTTTCACTGAACTTGCCCAAGGTAGTATGCGTTTAACCATCTCATCGGCCGACTTATAACCGTGCGCGTAGTGTGATGAGCCCATTTTCTGCCCCAATGCACTGGGTGTTAGGTCTCCGGCCAACACCAAGCACGCTCGGGCACTGTCAAAGTGACACCCCATGGCTTGAATGAAACGGGCAATTTGTCGTTCATTGCCATCAAGCAGTGCACATTCGCACACAATCATCACTGGAGATTTTTCCCCGATAGGTAGAGACGACATCCAACTCAAATCGGTAACACTGCCGCATAAATGGTGGTAGCGCTCACTGCGATGAAACAGCTTTTGCCGCCACAATAGATTTTCGGTGACATCCAGTTCGAGCCAATGGCAACGGCCATTGTCGACTCGGTAGAACCGAGTATCCAGCCCAGCGCCAACATTAATAATCCAGCCGTCTGGGTTATGTTGGATAAAGTGTTTCACTTGCAGGTCACACAGCTGTGTAATGGTCGCATGGAGCAGCTGTTTTTGAGGAATATCGCCCGATAAACACTCTGGCGCTAACTCACAATGTCGGCACGCGTTAGCGGCGATAGGATCGTAAACCAAGCCATTATCGACAAGGCTTTCACGACTGCGAAGCCACAAGGGCTGCAAAAGATTGGCGGGGATTTGATAGCGCGAATGCGCGTTGTGGTGCCGGGAAGCCATGCTCATTATCTCTCTATCGCGAATGAAGAAATGATAATGAATATCAATTGCAACATCAAGCGCAAGCGAACGCATCTTGATGTTGCTCTCAAAGGCAAGACTGACTCAGAGGACTCGACGTCGAATTACATCCAGTCGGTATTGCGAATGATGCCAACCGCTAGACCTTCAATCGCCAGGTTTTGGCTAGTTAAATCGACCTTGATTGGCGAAAATTCTTCATTTTCAGCGTGAAGCAGTACCGTTGACCCTTTACGTTCCAAACGCTTTACCGTCACGTCATCATCGACACGCGCGACAATCACTTGGCCATCACGAACGTCTTGTGTCTTATGAACTGCTAGTAGATCGCCATCCATAATGCCGATGTCTTTCATACTCTCGCCGTGAACGCGCAGTAGGAAGTCAGCCTGTGGCTTAAACATACTCGGGTCCACTTGGTAGTGTGCCTCAACATGTTCCTGAGCCAAGATAGGTTCGCCCGCAGCGACTTGGCCAATCAGTGGCAGCCCTTCGTCGTCATTAGCGGCATCGTTCAACAACACACGAATACCTCTTGAGGCACCGGGAATAATTTCAATCACTTGCTTACGTGCGAGCGCTTTCAAGTGCTCTTCCGCTGCATTGGCAGAGCGAAAACCGAGCTCACGGGCAATTTCAGCGCGGGTTGGCGGCATTCCGGTCTCATCAATTTTACTTCTGATGAGGTCAAAAACTTGTTGTTGGCGCGGCGTTAAGGGCTTCATAAGTCACCTGTCTTTTTATACAGTTAACTGTGAGTATATCCAGTATTGAGAAAAAGGAAAGGGTTAATGACGGATTTTATTTTCTGGTCGGGCTTAAGCTATTTACCTCACATTGATGCTTTCATGCTCAATTATCGTTAAAAGGTTTGACCAGTTTCTGCTATCCTTGCCAGCTGAAAACCCGCTTGGGCTTATTTCCACTTCTCAGGAGGCTCGGTGAGAGGCGTCAAACGCTCACACCCAACGGCCGTGACAGAAGTGGAAATGCGCTTTGGCATACTTTTGATTTTTGAGGCTAAGAACCTTTATGTCTTCTGGACACTCTTTCTCGCGATCTTTGTTAAAGCTGCCACTGTCAGTCTTAGTCAAAGGGACGGCGATTCCTTCCGATCCGATTGCTGATCACAATATCGATGTCGACAAACCGATTATCTACGCATTGCCATACCGCTCAAGTGTTGACTTGCTCGCCCTGCAAAAGCAGACGCAAAGACTTGGCTTGCCGGATCCGTTAACGCCGCTAGAAATCAACGGCAAATGTTTCCATCGCTACGTATTCACCTCGGCGCGCAATACTGTGGTGAGCCGAGACGATGATGTGCCTCGCGAATCCGTGGCGCTATTTTCTGAGCTGCTCGAACTGCACAAATTCGATAGCGAACTGGACGTTCAGATGATCCCTGCCACCGTGCTGTGGGGACGAAAACCAGGCCGAGAGTCTTCGCATAAGCCTTATTTGCAGTCGCTAAACGGCCCACAAAAAGCCAAAGCGGTGCTGTTTTCTGGTCGAGATTGTTTAGTACGCATCAGCCCTGTGGTCTCTCTACGCTATATGGCGGATGCGCATGGGACCGATTCGTCGATTGCACACAAACTCGCTCGTGTGGCGCGCATTCATTTCTCGCGTCAGAAACTGGCCGCCTCTGGGCCAAACTTACCGAGTCGCCAAGCACTATTTCAACGCTTACTCAAATCCAAAGCGATTGAGAAAGCGATTGAGGATGAAGCGAAAGCCAAAGACATTTCCATTGAAAAAGCGCGCAAAGCGGCGCATGACATCATGGATGAAATCGCGGCAGACTTTTCTTACTCCTTGGTCAAAAGCGGCGATCGCATTTTGGGCTGGCTGTGGAACCGAATCTATCAAGGCTTGAACATCAACAATGCCGCAGCGGTGCGCAAGCTCGCTCAAGATGGCCACGAGATTGTCTACGTGCCGTGCCATCGTAGCCATATGGATTACCTATTGCTCTCTTACGTCTTGTATCACGAGGGCATGGTACCGCCGCACATCGCGGCTGGTATTAACCTGAACTTTTTCCCCGCCGGACCGATTTTCCGTCGCGGCGGCGCCTTCTTTATCCGTCGCAGTTTTAAAGGCAACAAAATTTACTCGACGATTTTCCGCGAGTACCTTGCTGAACTGTTTGCCAAAGGCTACTCGGTTGAATACTTCTCTGAGGGCGGGCGTTCTCGTACCGGACGTTTGCTGCAAGCCAAAACCGGTATGCTTGCGATGACCATCCAAGCGATGCTGCGTGGACTCAATCGTCCGGTGACGCTTGTGCCTGTCTACATCGGCTACGAGCACGTGATGGAAGTGGGGACGTACGCTAAAGAGCTGCGCGGCAAGCGCAAAGAGAAGGAAAACGCGAGCTTAGTGCTGCGCACCATCCGTAAACTGCGTAACTTCGGACAAGGCTACGTCAACTTTGGTGAGCCGATCCCACTCAACCAGTTCCTCAATGAGCAGGCACCGGAATGGACGAAAGATATCGATCCGATGGGCGCTTCTAGGCCACAGTGGCTCAACCCAGTGGTCAATACACTAGCGACCAAAATGATGACCCACATTAACGATGCGGCCGCTACCAATGCGCTGACCTTGTGTGCCACGGCGCTGCTCGCATCAAGGCAGCGAGCGTTATCGCGCGATAATCTCGTCAGCCAAATCGATTGTTATCTCTCGATTTTGCGCAATGTGCCTTACTCATCGACCTACACGGTACCGACAGAGAGCGCAGAAGCGTTAGTGCAACACTCTGAAACGTTGGATAAGTTTGTGCTAGAAACCGACTCGATGGGCGAGATTGTGTCACTCGATCGCAACCAATCGATTTTGATGACCTACTACCGCAACAACATCATCCATCTGCTCGCCTTGCCTTCATTGATTGCCCAAATGTTGGTGCGTCACCAAGCGATGAGCCTAGAGCAGATCAAACAAAACGTTGCCTTAGTGTACCCGTTCTTAAAGCAAGAGCTGTTTTTGAGTATTGAGGAGTCTCGACTCGATGAACTTACCGAGTCCTACATCGAAGAGATTGCGCGCCAAGGCCTGGTGAACATCGACCACGAAGAGCAGGTCTCCATCAACCAAGCCAACAGCCAAGTGCTGGTCCTGCTTGGTCGCACCATCAGCGAGACATTGCAGCGCTACGCAATTGCGCTCAACTTGTTGGTAGCCAACCCAGAACTAGGCAAGAGCGATTTGGAGCAGCAGAGCCAAGACATTGCACAGCGCCTTGGTCGACTGCATGGCATTAACGCACCTGAGTTCTTCGATAAAGGGGTGTTTGCGGCGTTATTCACAACGCTCAAGCAGCAAGGCTACCTCGATGTGGAAGGCAACTGCGATTTAGACAAGAGCCAAGCCTACGCATCATTGCTCTACTCGATGCTCTACCCTGAAGTACGCTTGACCATACAAGAAAGCATTTATCAGTCGGTGGATGCGACGCGATAAACCACAAAGGGCACGATGATCGTGCCCTTTGCATATCCCCTCTCCTATCTAGAGAACCTTAGCGCTCGAAACAAGAGGGTGACGAAACGGTTACCAAAACGCGATCGCCAGTCCTATCGCGACACTCAACCCCACATAGTTGTTATTAAGGAAGGCGCGAAAGCACAAGTCTCGCTCACGATGACGAATCAAATGCTGCTGAAAAACAAACAACGCCCCCACCACCAGCAAGCTCCAGTAGTAACTCGCGCCAAGCGCATAGTAGACACCCACATAAATCAGCATCGCTAGCGTGGTCAGTTGCAGCGCGCCAATGATGGTTTTATCACGGCGACCAAACAGAATCGCGGTCGACTTAATGCCTATCTTCAAATCATCGTCGCGATCAACCATGGCGTATTGCGTGTCATAAGCAATCGTCCACAGAGCGTTAATGGCAAAAATAAACCACGCCATCATCGGCAAGGTATTCGCCTGCGCAGCCCAAGCCATTGGAATGGACCAACTGAACGCTAAGCCAAGAAACAGCTGAGGTAGATGGGTATAGCGCTTCATAAATGGATAGATGAACGCCAAAAACAGCCCAACAAACGACAGTTGGATGGTGAGCGGATTCATGGTCAGCACTAATAGAAATGAGGCCACCGCCAAGATAAGAAACAGACCGACCGCTTCTTTCGCCGACACGCGCCCAGACGGTAACGGACGCTGCTGCGTGCGCTTAACATGGCCATCAACACGACGGTCAGCAAAGTCATTAATCACGCACCCTGCGGCGCGCATAAAGATGACACCCAGAACAAAGACAATGAGCACCATAGGATCAGGGCGCCCTTGCCCGGCAATGATCAATGCCCATAGTGTCGGCCAAAGCAGCAGTAGCGTCCCTATCGGTTTGTCCATTCGCATCAGTTGCCAATAGGCGATGGCTTTTGAAGCGCTCATTGCACACTCTCCTTAGTGTAAATCGGGGCGGTAGGCAGAAACAGCTCGGCAACCAGCATGGGTTTATGGTTCATCCACAATCGGGAGCGGCGCGCCAATAAACGGCCTCCCTCGACCTGTGCCCAGCCAACTTGCAGTGCATCACGTTTGACGTTGTCGGCGCTAAAGACGGTCAGTCCAAGTGGGATCTCGCCTTGCGCGGTCAAATCAACATGCTGCTCTTGCAGTGAGGATTGAGGAATTAAGGTCCGCCCTAGCACCCAAGCGGTCTCATCGCCTTTCAATACCACTTTACGTAACAAACACGCTTCGTGGCTCAACAAGGCGATCTCTTGGGCATTCAAACGTTCCGATGACACAATGCGGTTGTGCAGCAAATCGACACTTAAGGTTTGGCAATACGATTCCAATAAACGTGACAATGAGCCCTGTTCTAACAGCCAATCTTTGGCGATCGGCGTTGGAAAGCTAAACTGGTCGGGATCATGCCATTCGACCTCTCGTAGGGCAGACAAACAATGCGAAGTTGATGGATTCATACTAGTATTCAATAGTCAGCTTTATATCGTAAAATAAAGCTTAAATAACAACGTTAACCACGGTATCGAGTGTTCAACGCCTCTTTTAATCACAGACAGAGGCAACATTGTAACAAGACTCTGACCTTTCGAATATCGTGAAAAGAAGAAAGAAAATCGCCCACTATGATGAAACGTTACCTAGCGCAGCTTTTTGTTGCTGCGAGTCTGCTCGTTAGCCTCCCCTCCTTGGCAGAAAAGGAAGGCGGGCCTCAACTGGCGTATTTCACGCTGGAACCGGATCTCACCACGAATTTTTATACCAAGGGTAAAGATTTGGGCTACGTTCAGGTGCGCATTGACATCATGGTTGCTAATCAAGCCGATTTGGCGGTGATTGAGCTGCATCAGCCTTTGATTCGTGATGCCGTGATCGAGTTGCTCGGGCAGCAGTCAAAAGACACCATCACCTCGCTGGCAGGACGAGAAGACTTGCGTAAAAGCCTAGTCGAAGAGCTCAACTCGATTTTACTGCCGGAAACCGGAAAAACCGTCATCGCGGATCTGCTGTTTACTAAATATCTCTACCAGTAAACGTGCACCCGTCAATCTCGATAGGTCTGTTAACGCCGCTAACGCGGCGTTTTCTATTTTGTCCCTACCCTTGGTATTTGGCTTTGCTCGCATCGAGTAACCCTAAGCCAACCCCAGACAACAGCCCCACCAAGTGAGCGGTATTGGCAATGGCCATAAAGGGCTGCATAAAGCCAAGCACCAACCAAACCAACATAAACCCAATCACCTGTTTTGGCATCATCAAACCGAGCGCGGGCGCCTTGTAGCCCATCATCCAGATGTATCCAACCAACGCGTACACCACACCAGAGAGGCCGCCAAAGTTGGCGCCTTCAACCCAATACTGCCCAGCGCCTGAGAGTGCCGCCGAAAGGACAAACAGTTGCAACAGCTTCCCTTGACCCAGTCGCTGCTCTATATCACCGCCAAGTTGCCACCACCAAAGTAAATTGAACACGATGTGCAACGCCGAAAAATGCAACACCGCATGACTGAGCCAGCGCCAGAGCTGCCATTGCTGGCTAGCGTCCGCAGGGAAGTGAAGCGCGAGGAAAATCGCTCGCCCTTGACCTATCTGCTGAAGAACAAAAATCACCACACATAGCAGCATGACGGCTAAAGTGATCGGCCCGGCTTTCGCTTTGATCATCGCGATGAAACTGGGTGAACGGTACTGGAAAGGATTGACTCGGGTATCCGCCACCTCCCACGACGCAGCGTGGTACTTATCTGCATTCGGGTTAGCCAGAAATTGCTCAAGCTCCTGCATCACCAGATCATAATGCTCACTTTCTTTGAGGAATAAGACAAAGTCGTCACTCTCCTCATCGCGCATCATGCCAACGGTGATTCTACGAGCCGCCATGTAATCAACAAAAGCTTGGCCCATTCTGGGGTTCTTGATGGTGGTCACTCTTACCATTAGGTTATCCTGAAAGATTGGGGTTAAGCCGTCTGCACGGTAGGTAGCCCAGCGCGATGCCAGGCTTCAAAACCACCATCCACACTGTATACCTGCTCAAACCCTTGGTTCACTAAATATTGCGCCGCACCTTGGCTGCTGATCCCGTGATAACACATCACCAAAACCGGCTGGTCAAACTCCACCTCGTCCATAAAGGCCACCATGGTGTCGTTGGTCAGATGATACGCATGCGTAGCATGCGCAACGGCAAAGGATTGTGGATCACGAATATCCACTAGGCGCGCGCCTTGCTGCTCAATCATTTGCTGCGCAGAGGCAACATCGATGTGCTGAAACTGGTCCATTTACTTTCTCTTTATGCTTTTATTGTCTGCGCTCATTGTAACCTATCCAACGGAGGACAAGTACTGTCGGTTAATAAGGTTATCCACCAGCGATCAAAATGACGTCATCTGTGGATAAAGTTGTGGATTGCGTTGATAAAGTGTTTGAATTAAAAAAGATCCACAATATGTAGTGATGATCATAACTATTCTGTGAGTGATTCAAAACATATCCCCATAGAAAAACCCGCCATTAGGCCTTTATTCACCCTGCTTTCTGACATCTAGCCAAGAAATTCCCCACAGAGTTATACACAGGAGTGAGCGTTGAAATGATCGCCAACTGGTTAATATAAAATGCTTTATACGATCCAAACAAAAAGCCGAGGTCACAAGACCTCGGCTTTTCATGTTTGTGTTTCGCGCTTTGCGTTAGCGGATTAAAACTCGCCGACTGCGGCTTTGAGCTTCTTCATCGCGTTTTTCTCAAGCTGGCGAATACGCTCAGCAGATACGCTGTAGGTATCAGCTAACTCTTGCAACGTCGCTTTGTTGTCATCTAACCAGCGAGAGCGAACGATATGTTGGCTACGCTCATCAAGACTTGAAAGCGCTAGGCTCAAGCGATTGTTGGTATGAGCTTCCCAGTTGGCCGCTTCGATATTTTCTGCGACGTCAGAGGCTTTATCTTCAAGGTAAAGCATCGGAGCCGAGTAAGATGTACCGGTGTCATCGTCATCACTAGAAAGCTCAAATGTCGCGTCTTGCGCAGCGAGACGAGATTCCATCTCACGCACTTCTGAAGGCTCAACACCCAACTCTCTTGCGACGGTTTCCACCTCGCCGTTGTTGAACCAGCCTAAGCGTTTCTTCGACTTACGCAGGTTGAAAAAGAGTTTGCGCTGCGCTTTGGTCGTGGCGATCTTGACGATACGCCAGTTGCGAAGTACGTATTCATGGATCTCTGCTTTGATCCAGTGCACGGCGAACGAGACAAGACGTACACCAACTTCGGGATTGAAGCGTTTGACCGCTTTCATCAAACCGATGTTGCCTTCTTGAACTAAGTCGGCCATAGGTAGGCCGTAACCAGAATAACCACGAGCCACATGCACAACGAAACGAAGGTGCGAAAGGATCAATCCTTTAGCGGCTTCAATTTCACCGTCATAGTGTAGTCGTTCGGCAAGTTCACGCTCTTCGTCCGCGGTCAGCATTGGGTAGCTGTTTACGGAGCGGATGTAGCTGTCTAAGCTATCTTGAGTTACTACCGCCATTGGATACGCTTGGTTAGTCATTCAAATCCTCATCAATCTCTGATCTGGAGTGTAATTTAACCCATCAATCTTGAACTCAAAATGAACAAGTTTCAAGCTGGGATTTGCCATTATGCATAAAGCACGCTCAGGCACAATAGAAAGTATACGCTACCGTATACTTTTTTCATTATTATGACCACGCCCTGTTAAACAGGTTCAATTTCTTTTAAATGGCGCCGCGCCGACACTTTCGCCGCCAAGCAGCCTAGAAAGATGCCAAGCATGATCAGTAAGAGCGACTCATCCCAACTGAGCCCGATAAGACGAAAACGGCTGTCATAGAGCAGCGCTAATTGCTCTACGCTGTGATTAAGGACGATGGTAATGATGGCCGTCAGTATCCATGCGCTCAATGCGCCGAGTAAACCAAACCACATCCCCGAGTAGAGATAGGGGCGCAAAATAAAGCTGTCTGTCGCGCCAATCAACTTCATGGTTTGAATCTCTTCTTTATTTGCCAACACATTGAAGCGCAGCGTGTTGCCAACAATCAAAAACACGGAGCAGAGCATCAGTACAGACAACGTAATGATGATCCCGGTGACCAGTGTCTTAATCGCATCGAGCTTTGTCAGCCAATCTTCGTCCAAACGCACATCGGCGATGTCTTCTTGCTCTGCAACCTCTGCCGCAAGGCGCTTGATCATCGCTTGGTCATCGCTGCTTGGGGTAATAATAAGCACGCCCGGCAGCGCGTAGTTATCAAGCAATGAGATCGCCTGTTCAAAGCCAGAGTACTGGCTAAAGTCTTCTAAACCTTGTTGCGGCGAGATGTAATCGACTTTGGCGACTTCAGTTCGGCTCTCTAACTGATCTTTTAGCACCATCACCTTCGGCTCTGGCGTCTGCTGCTTAATGTAAGCACTCACTTGCGAAGGGCTGGTCACGTCACTAGAGGCAGCGGCGATGTTTTTACCGAGCAAATAGAGAGCGGAGGGCATGGCGAGCGCCATGGAGATCACCGCTAGGGTCAAAAAGTTTGCCAGTGGTCGAAACCAGAGCGCCGCAAACGCTAACCGCGCCTGCTTAAAGTGCACCGACAAAAAGCCATCACGCTGGACTCGATTCTGGCTCGCGCGGCCTTGCTTTGTCTTCACTCGCTTATTCGCGGCCATAATCTTCGACCTCACTCAAAAAACCTTGATTCAGTTCCAAATGGCGATATTGCGGCCGAGTGTTGACCAGCCCGACGTCGTGAGTGGCAAGCAATATGGTGACGCCTGCACGATTGAACTCTTCAAAAAGTCGCACCACTCGGTTGGAGAGATCAGGGTCGAGGTTGCCGGTCGGCTCATCCGCCAGTAATAACGTCGGACGATTGACCACGGCTCGAGCGATCCCGACGCGCTGCTGCTCACCACCAGAGAGTTGACTCGGCAGGCACTTGGCTTTATTCAGTAATCCCGTTTTGTCTAAGGCCGCCGAGACGCGGCGCTTAATTTCGTTTTCCGAGATGGATTCAATACGCATCGGCAAGGCCACATTGTCGAAGACACTGCGATCCATCAATAAACGATGGTCTTGAAACACAATGCCAATATTGCGGCGTAAAAATGGAATGTCTTTGCTTGGAATTCGAGTGATGTCGTGCTCATTGAAACTGATTTTTCCATCCGTTGGACGTTCAATGGCACAAATCAATTTTAACAATGTGCTTTTCCCTGCACCGGAGTGACCACCTAAAAAGGCCATCTCCCCTCGGCGCAAATGAAAGTCTACTTTTTGCAGCGCTTGACGACCGCCTCGGTACGCCTTACTCACTTGCTGAAATTTTATCACCCGAACGTCCTCTCACAGGTCTCAGTCAGCTTAATCTTCGCGGCTAAACAGTGCGTTGATAAATTCTTGTGTTTCAAATGGGCGCAAATCGTCAATGCCTTCCCCGACACCGATGTAACGAATCGGGATTTGGAACTGATCCGCAAGCGCAAAAATAACGCCACCTTTGGCCGTGCCATCCAACTTAGTCAGCGTGATGCCGGTTAATGGCGCCACATCGCTAAATAGCTTGGCTTGGCTGATCGCGTTTTGCCCAGTACCCGCATCTAGGGTGAGCATAATTTCATGCGGCGCTGAATCATCGATTTTCTTCATGACACGCACAATTTTGCGCAGTTCTTCCATCAAGTTGGCTTTGTTTTGCAGGCGACCTGCAGTGTCGGCAATGACGACATCCACGCCTTTCGCTTTGGCAGATTCAATCGCATCATAGATGACCGAGGCGCTGTCTGCGCCGGTGTGCTGCGCGACGACGGGCACGCTATTGCGCTCACCCCATACTTGCAGTTGCTCAACGGCTGCGGCGCGGAAGGTATCCCCAGCGGCCAGCATGACACTCTTGCCTTGTGCTTGGAACTGCTTGGCCAATTTGCCGATCGTCGTGGTTTTACCAACGCCATTCACGCCGACCATCAAAATCACGTACGGCGTTTTACTGCTGTCCACCACCAATGGCTGCTCGACTTTGGCCAAGATATCCGCCATTTCGTCTTTAAGGAGATCGTACAACGCTTCGCCATCTTTTAATTGCTGACGAGTGGCTTTTTCTGTCAATGAATCAATGATTTTGACTGTGGTATCCATGCCGACATCAGCAATCAAGAGCTGCTCTTCAAGCTCTTCAAATAGCTCGTCATCAATCTGCTTACCTTTGAACAAACCAAAAAAGCCTGCACCTATGTTGGCTTTGGTGCGTGCAAGGCTACGCTTTAAACGTGCGAAAAAGCTCTCGGTCGGTTTCTCTTGTTCAACCACACGAGGGGCCACCACCTCAGGTGTAGCGTCAACCTCAGGGGCGACATCAACCTCACTGGCTGGCTCATTGGCTGACTCACGAGGCTCTGGCGACACCTCGGCATCAGGCTGTGTCTCTTGGGCGGGCGACTCGACAGGCTGCGCTTCTTGTTGTTGTGCTGATTCACGGCTCTCGGCTTGTGTCTGCTCTTCGTCACCAAAACCTAACCAAGAGAGTAAACCGCGCTTCTTTTTTTCCGACATCTGGAGCATTCCTAGATAGTAACTATTAACTTCGCGTGCATTACAGGCTGCATACCCTGTATAAATGCACGCTAACGACCGAGTGACGCTTTCCCTGCATTCAGATGATGCGTTACACTCTGTCCTTACTGAAAATTGGGCTATATTACCGCGCTCATTGCTTGAGCGACTGGATATAGTATCACTTTATTAGCGGTCAAAAAATCTATGGTAAGACGTCGCCAGCAAAACACATCACAAAATAAGCCATCCACTGGCTTTGTTCGCATCATTGGCGGTATTTGGCGCGGGCGAAAGCTGCCTGTTCACGATGCCCAAGGGTTGCGCCCCACAACCGATCGCGTCAAGGAAACCTTGTTTAACTGGATCGCGCGCGACGTGCCAAGAGCCAAATGTCTGGATCTGTTCGCAGGCTCTGGCAGCTTAGGGTTTGAGGCGGCTTCTCGTCAGGCGGATGAGGTAACATTGATTGAACTCAACCCTACCGCTTTCAAGCAGCTGAAAGCGAACGCTGAAGCGCTAAAGGCTGACACTCTCAAAGTGCACAACGGCGACAGCTTGGCGTACCTTCGCCAAGCCGGCACACCGCACCATGTTGTCTTCATCGATCCGCCGTTTCGCCAAGGTTTATTGAATGAGGTGGTGACCCTACTCGAACAAAACGGTTGGTTGGCCGACGATGCGATGATCTATATTGAAACAGAGAAAGAGTTGGTGCTCGATTGCATTCCGGCTCATTGGCACCTGCACCGCGAAAAGGTGGCCGGTCAAGTGTGTTACCGTCTGTATGAGCGACAGCACACCGAGAACTAACAAGCAGAGAACAAAAGGACGAGATCGATGCCTCTATTTATTCTGGCCGGAAAAGCCCTATTTAGCCTAGTGTGGTTGGTGCTGGTGTGGAACCTCATCGCCCCCTTCCCTGGCAACACCGCGTATGCCCTGTACGCGATGTTTGCCTTTATGCTGATCATGCACGGGATCCAATCTGCGATTTTTATTCGCGCGTTCGCTAAGCCCTACAACCTCAGCGCTTGGGAGAAGTGGTCTTTTCTCTTTTTTGGCGTGTTTGCCTTACTGCATATTCGTCAAAAATACATGCAAAACTCCTGATAGCGTTTTCAGACATCATCTTCTGTAACGACACACGCCGCCCAATGGGCGGCGTGTGTCGTTACAGCGAAGTCGTCGTAATGCTGCGAGCGATTTATCCCAGGTAGCCTTTAACACCATCTAAGAACATCTGAGTTGAAATCATGATCAGCAACAGCCCCATCAGGCGCTCAACGGCTTTTAAACCACGCTCACCCAAAATTCGGTGGAAGAAGTTATAGAACATCAAGATAAAGAAGGTCGCGCCCCAAGCGAGCATCACCGCTCCCGACAGTTGCAGCAGTTTGTCAGGGTGTTGACTAGAGAGCAGCAAAATCGCCGCGATCACCGATGGGCCCGCAATCATAGGGATGGCCATCGGGACAATAAACGGCTCTTCCCCAGCCGCCAAGCCAGTAATGCTACCCGCACTAGGGAAGATCATCTTGATTGCGATGATAAAGAGGATAATACCGCCGGAGATACTCAAGGTTTCTGGCTGCACGTGAAGGAAGTTCATGATGCCCTTACCAGCAAACAGGAACAGCAGCAAAATCGCTAACGCGAACAGCAATTCACGAATCAGGACGCGACGACGACGTTTCGGCTCTAAGTGCTTAAGAATCGACAATACAATCGGCAAATTGCCCAGCGGATCCATGATCAAAAACAGCATGGTCGCGGCAGATAAAATGTCCATGACTCACCTCCAAATAAAAAGTCGGCGAAGTATAACAATGTCGCGATCAAATTGGCAGTAAAGCGGTAACCTAAATGATACAGCCCGTTGACGCTAGAGGATCATCGCCGCAGTAATCAGAGAGTGAGCCAAAATATAGCTGCCCGAAATCAGGTAACGCCCCCCTTTCACTGGATGACGATAATCATGTAGGGCAAGCAGCACCGCGGAGACCGTCAGCACAAGCGTCCCAACAAAACCCAGCGCTGAGGAGAGCGAGTGCTGAGACAACCACACTTCACCCGCCGCCCAGTTGAGCTGCAATAACACGCTGCCCATGACAACAACCGGAAAAATCAGTTGGTCCAATTTCGGTAACAAAAGGAAGAAGGAAACAATCCCGATAGCAAGCAGCATGGCCGGTAACCACCACACCATCTCTCCCGAGAGCTGTAACCAAAATGATGTGCTATAGCAAAGTTGGGCGGCAATAAAGGCAGAAAAACACCACTTTGGCCACCGGCCGAGCAAATAGAGGCTATCTGCCGCGACGGAAACCAGAAGGCCCAACGTAATCCATCCAGCAATGACTGGCGCAGCGCCGCCATCACTCCATAATAAGACGACCAACATCAACAACGACATTGTTTTAAACAATGCCGCTTGTCTTGGGTTATTGCTTTCATCGGCAGAGATACTAATAAAGCTCGATAATGCGACCGACAGCCAGCTCCACATGTGTTCACCTCTTTTAAACTGAGGTGCCAGTGTAGGCGGGGGATAGCGGATGTCCAGATCGCGCCATCAAAACTTCGATCTTGATTAGGCTTCTCAACGATTTTCTCTGCAAGGCGCTCAAGCTTAACGCAACCAAGCAATGCCAAACGCCAGCTTGTAGGAATAATCTGAAAAACAGACGAACTCAGCCCCTATTGAGTGATGTGACAATGAAGCGATCATTTCTAAGCAAAAACCCAGAGAACAGATAAGAAAAACAGAAACAAATCCAATCATATTAATAAGTTAAACAAAAATCTTGGAGTACAAAAAACCGTCTTTACAAATTATCTCTTTTCTAGACTGTGCGCTGCCACCCTTCACCCTCTCATTCACGACAAAAAATGATAATCATAACGACAAAACTACGACTTTAACCAAAATAATTCCACCAGCCAAAAATAAGCCCCATAAAACACAAAAATCAGAAAAATAGAACGAATAACAGAATACATAAACATTAAAATACAATCACTTAAAACCAAAATTCACACACAAGAACAAATAAAAACCAACACAAAAACCAAACATTCACCGGGTAAAAACAGGCAAAAACCGGGAGTTTTAACAGAAAATTAACAGCACTTTTTCTCTATAGGGATAAAATAGCTTGATAACCCCCCAAAACTATTGCTATTCTAAAAGGCATAGAGTTAAGCATCACTATTAAGGAGCAGTGTTATGATTACTTCTTCACAAAAACAAGGACTTGTAATGATCGCGGTTGTTGTTGGCCTAATGACACTGCCGATGTTGTACTAGTCTGAATTGTAAAAAACAAAAAAGGGACGCCGTAGCGTCCCTTTTTTGTTTTTGCCTGTTTTACCACCTATCTATGGCGACCTTATCGACACCTGCGCTGTTTATCCGCAAATCACAAAACATCGATTAATGGCCTTTTAACCAAGGTGCTTAGTTAAAACATCCCAATGTGCATAATAGAAGAACAGCGCCGCTAAGGTCGCCATGGTCATCAGCACAATCGCCGTTCGCCAAATAAACCGACTGCTTCGCGGGATCAGTTCTTTTTCACACTCATCACACGTGTTGAGAAAACTCGCTGGGTCTTCAAGCTGGTAATCGTATTCGTGTACCACTTTGTTCCGAATCGTCGCGATATAACGCAGCTTGCCAATCACATCATGAGGTAAACGCTCTTCGCAACTTGTAACAAGCTGATGCAAGCCTTTCCCCTCTGCGTGATATTGTGTCCGAAGGAGCTTCTCGATTTTACGAGTTCTCGTAATGACACTCTCAATATCAGACATAATTTCCCTCCGTCTCCGTTAGTTTAGGGAGAATTCAATCAATGCGCTATCCAGTTTTGGCAAATTTTTCACAGTTTCGAGTAAATTTGTGTAAAGGAATCAACAAGTAACTAACATGAACGGACACGGCATCACCGCCTGTGATATCGCTCGAGAAATGTGAGAAATCCACTGAAACGTCACTAAGATATGTGGGCTGGATCTGACATCCCCACCTGAAGCGGATTACACTAACGCGGTACTTTTGAGGAGCCCGTTGTATGCCTATTACTCTGTTTGTCGCGATTGTGCTGTTTGTGCTGATCAGCGGCGCACTGTTTGTTCGCTTTTATCGCCAACACATGCAAGGCGAAGGCTCGCAGGAGCAGAGCGCGCAGGTCACGATACTCGATAAACAGAGTGTGCCGGTCGAGCATGCCGCCCCCGGCGAAGATGATTTGGAATACTGGATTTATGTGCAAAAAGGTCGGCTTGGGCCTAAGCGAGAATTTCAAGTCGGCGTCCACTACTACCACGCACTAAACCCAGGGGACAAAGGCACCCTGACCTATCAGGGCGACACCTTTCTTCACTTCGCACGCCAGCGTTAGGGGAGTAGCCAGCGCGTTTTACTCGATAGAGAAAGGCAATGACTCATGAGCAGTGCGCCCGCGCCGCTAAGCAATATCCACAATGGGATCACCCAGGCAGGATGGCCTTGATACCAACCGTACTCTTTCATTGGCCACAAAAAAATAGGATGCAACAAGTAGATCCCCAAACTGTGCTTACTCACCACGCCTACCCCTTTTGCCACCTGCGGCGATAAGCGTTCTCCCAGCCCTCGACACAGCATGAACACCATACTGGCAGCCAACACCACATTGAGGGTTTTATAGGAGAGCCAGCGACCGACCGTGTATTCGCCCGACGCAACACTGTACGTCACCACCATGTGCACCGTCACCCACAAGGCCACACCACCAAGCAGCATGCTCACCCCTAACAAGGTTCGGTTGAGCGGTACTCTTTGATAGAGCAAGTAGCCAAGAGGTAAGTACCCACTATAGAGCCAAAGCTCGTGGCTCCATGGCCCATCAATTCGGAATAGATATAAGGTCGTGGTAAGCAGCCAGATGGCGACATACGCCCACAACGCGCCATCGCCATACTCCTTCACCACATACTGAAAAACAGGAATGACAAAATAAAGCGGGATAAAGTAATAGAAGAAGCCAAGGTGATAGTAAGTTTCATGCTGGGCGCTACCTAACAGGACCGCTTTGACCGTCTGAGCATCAAAACCTTGCGCGCTCCACCCTGAAAGATAGGCATAAAAAATCGACCATACGACAAACGGAATCAGCACCTTACCCAAACGGCGCTGAACGTAATAGCGCAAATCAAACGGGCGAGTATCGCTCAGCATCAAGGCGCCACTGATCAAAATGAACACCGGAACGGCCCAACGCGTCACCCCGTTGACTGCCACCGCTGTCCACCATTGCTCAAAAGGAATAACGCCCAATTCGTGCCGGTAAGGAGCGAGCACATGAATGGCAATCACAGCGACAGCCGCAACACAGCGAAGCAAATCAAAAAAGAGGACTCGTTGGCGCATAGGATGGATCTCTTGTCTGGGATCTCTCGACTATAACAAGAAAAGCGCTGACAAAAGGGAAAACTTCGTCAGCGCTTTGTGAAGACTCCTACCAAGCGATCAAGCAATGGCAGGCTGTTTCACTTTTGGTAATTTCAATGAGATCAGCGTCGTTAGAGCCAAAAACGCAAACGACACCCACAAGCAGGCCGCCAAGCCCGCCACCTGAAATACCCAGCCAGAAAGAATGGTGCCGATCAAACGCCCCATCGCATTGGCCATATAGTAGAAGCCAACATCCAGTGAGACACCATCGCCCTTGGCATAACTGACAATCAGGTAAGAGTGCAGTGACGAGTTGACCGCGAATATCGCGCCAAACACCATTAAGCCACCAACAATCACCCATTCCGGTTGCCAACCGATCTGCACGGCATAGGCAATAGCCGCCGTCACGACGGCGAGTGCCCCGGCCCAGACTAACGCTGCATGACCATCAGGCACGCGGCCCTGCGCTTTGCCGGTGATCTTCGGCGCCAAGCCTTGCACTATGCCGTAAGCGATGGTCCAGGCAGCGAGAAATCCCCCCACCCACAAATGCTGCCAACCAAAAACAGAACCTAGGTAGATAGGTAAGGCGACCACAAACCACACATCACGAGCGCCAAACAAGAATAGGCGCGCTGCCGAGAGGATGTTGATGGACTCAGATTTAGAGAAAATCTGCGTAAACTTGGGTTTGTTTTTGGCTTTGCCCATACCACTGTCTAAGCTCAGCACACTGCCAATAAAGACCAAGGTCAGCACGCCTGCCATCAGCAATACTGCGGACTTAAAGCCCACCAGCGAGAGCAGTAAACCACCGATAAAAAAGCCCGCCCCTTTTAGGGCATTTTTGGAGCCGGTTAAAATCGCGACCCATTTATACAGCGAACCTTGCTGCTCATCCGGCACTAACGTTTTGATCGAACTTTTCGCGCTCATCTTGTTCAGATCTTTAGCAATACCCGATAACGCCTGCGCCGCCATCACCCAAGGGATGGTCAGCCAAACGTTCGGCACCGCCAACATTAATAACGCGCCGATTTGCAGCGCCAGCCCTAGATTCATGGTCTTGTTGAGGCCCAAACGCGCACCGAGCCAGCCGCCGACCAAGTTGGTGACGACGCCAAAGAACTCGTAAAACAAGAACAATGAGGCAATTTCGAGCGTGCTGTAGCCCAGATCATGAAAGTAAAGCACCACCAACATACGCAGGGCGCCATCGGTGATGGTGAAATTCCAGTAATTAAACGTGACCAACATGTATTGGCGGACGCTTTTGCTCAGGTTAGCGAACATAATTCACCT